>DYTL01000034.1 GCA_020726005.1 Microcaldota archaeon
TTGTCATTTTCAGGATTAGCTCATAAGATTCACTTTCAACGAATTACATGGATTTCTTTAGCATTATGTAGCGAGGTTAGATTTTATCATTAAAAAGAAAACCTTTGCTCGGTTCGCTTGGAAGTCCTTGTCTAAATCTATAGTTTTCAAGCACTACCATTGCCTTCTTAAATTTGTCTTCCTTGTTTTTGAACAAATCTTCGTCTAAAAATTCAAGATAAAGTGCGAAATCCGCCAGATTTTTTGAACCATCCAAAAGCATATTCTTTATTATTTCAACAGCTATGTTTTTTCCTTTTTCGTCGCTTCCCCATACACTAAGCGCGAGCGCAACCTGATTTATAAAATGGTCCCTATCCTGTGCGTCCATAGATTTCCAGATAACAACAAGCTTCTTTTTTGTATTCAATTCAAAATTTTCAAAAATTGTCATGCTAACACTTAAGTTTTGTTGAACGTTTCATCTCTTCCTCTATCCCACCAACAAACTCGTTTATAACTATATTATAAACTTTTCTTGAAATGTTTTGATCTCCTATTTTAGTTTTTAATATTTTAGGATAATCGGAGTCTTTTTTTATATTTGGGATAATTACATTTTCCATTGATTGAACCACTTGCTCCTCTATCTCTCTCTCGTTTTTTTTCTTTGCAATTCTTTCTTTTGTCATAACATCACAATTATATAGCATAGTTAAAATTTTTAAGCTTATCGAAATTTGAAAAAGTTTAGTTTTTTCTCATCATAATACATAATTGAAAATGAAAAGATAGTTATCGGAACGCCGACAACTAGATTTAGGTAGCCCGAAAAAATTTATTTTGGGTTGTTTATCGGCATCCAAGTATAATTTATGTATCTATAAAGCTTTTTTATTGTTGAATTATATACAAAATTGGATTTTGAAGCAGTTGCAAGTGGTTTATCTATTTCAATGTTAATTATGTTTCTCGTCCAGTTAAATTTAGTTGCGAATGGATTCTTTTCAATAATATAAATACATTGCTTTTCCTTTTTTTTGTTCTCGCACCATTGCACTATTTCATTTATTTCATCTTCGATAGACATACAAACCAACTAATATTTCTTTACTATAGATATAACATCTCCATCCTTAAGAATATGTTCGGCTCCAACACGCTGCCCCGGATGTTTTACGCTTTTACCCCATACAAGCGCGTGCTTAAAAGTTTTCATAATATCGCGATGCAACCTTCCACATACTTCTCGTATAGTAATATTTTCTCGGACTATGAGCGGTTCTTTTAAATCCGCTTCTTCGCCGTGCGGTTTTGTGTATATGCGAATAAATTTAAGCGTATTATATATTGCATCAATAACTGATTGTAAATTTTTTCCCTTTTCAGCAGCAATAGCTATGAATGGGAACTGAAATTTTTTTCTTAGTTCTTTTTCGTTCACTAAATCTATTTTGTTCATTACTGTTATAGCTGGAAGATAGATTCTATTTCCTTCAAGCACATCTATCAATTGATCTACGTCTATATCACTTCTTATTACTATGTCCCCACTGTGAATTCCATATTCGTTTACTATATTTGAGATTGCGCGCACGTCTATTTTAGTAAGTTTAATTGTATGGTTTATAATAAGCCCCCCACTTAAATTCTTTTTTATTACTACGTCTGGCGCATGTTGATTTAGTCGTATGCCCATACCATATAATTCCTTTACAAGTACTTCATAATGTTCCGAGTGTTGCGCATCTAACATTAATATAATCAAATCAGAACTACGCGCGACTGCAATAACTTCTTTTCCGCGTCCTCTTCCGTCTTTTGCGCCTTGCAATATTCCGGGGAGATCAAGAATCTGCATTTTCGCACCTTTATAATGAAGCATGCCTGGTATACACGTAAGCGTAGTAAATGCGTACGCAGCTGTTTTACTTTCCGCATTAGTGATTTTTATAAGCAAGGTAGATTTTCCAACGCTTGGAAACCCGATTATTGCGATCGTTGCATCGCCGCTTTTCTTCACATCAAATGCATGTCCACCTCCTTTGCGTTTCGGGCTTTCTAAAAGAGTGTGCCTGAGCTTCGCTATTTTTGCTTTCAGAAGCCCAATATGATATTCAGTAGCTTTGTTTTTCTGGGTTCTTTTTATTTCCTCCTCTAAATCATGAATTTTTTCGGAAATTCCCATACAAAGTAATTGTGTGCACAAATATAAAGGTTTATATTGTTTGCATTCGTAAATGTTGTTATGGGGACAGCAAGATCTGAAATAGGAAAAAGAGACAAGGAAGATGGAAATAATCACTATAATCTCGGAGAGAAGCACTATGCTCGTGGTGAATATACGAAAGCAATCGAGGAGTGCACTAAAGCAATTGAACTAAATCCAAAAAATGCAGACGCCTATCACCTTCGTGGAATTAATTATTACAAACTTAGTCTATACATCAAAGCTATTGCGGATTTTAATAAAGCAAGCGAACTAAATTCGAAATATACAAATTGTTACAATCGCATGCTTTATGATGAATTACAATCAGCGATTAAGAAACAAGCATCTCGTAAGGAGATAATTAAGATTATAGATGAGCTATTGGAGAATACAACTAATAAAACATTAAAGAATGCATTAAATTATTTTAAAAATGAAGGGATATCTTATGAGGAGTGTAAGGAACAATACATAAAGTGTTATAATCTTGCTTTCCCCCCCGTCTTTTTCGCAGAACTACCTAACAAAAAAGGTATCGTACCTACAAAAACAGAGGAACATATACAACATCAAAAGGAATTAAGATTGGCACTTTTTTATTTGGAAAAAGGAGAAAATTGGGGGGGAAAAACGGTTCTTCCCGTTGAGGGACTTGGTAAAATATTTAAGGAAGCAGAGGAAAAATCGAAAGAAAAATTATCGGAAGAACAAGTAATGAATATACTAAAAAATAATCTTGGTTTTAAGGATAATGAAGCAAAATATTTTGCAAAAAAAATTTATAACGACAAACCATTTTTTAATATGTTGAAAAATGAACCTTCTTTCGGAACCCTACAAAACGCGAATAGAACAATAAACAAACTTTATTTTGTAAAAAATCAACTTGATGTTAATACTATAATTAATGAACTTTCTGATTTGAGAAGTGTGATTGGTGAAAATGTTGTTATTAATTTAAACAGGAATGCTTTAAATTTCGTGATTGCGCGCACTTATGGAAATATTAGGGATATGGCCACAAAAATGGAAATAGCAATTATAAAAACTGATGATGAACGTAATATTCTGCGAAAAATGCTGGAAAAAATTAACAACTCAAATATATATGACCAAATACGCAAATATGAAACTGAGCATGGTTCTAATGTTTTGAGCAATTTGGACATTTTCGGAAAATATGCATACTTAACTTGTACTCGTCCTTTGTTGATTACAAAATATGGGAATTCGACTCAATTTGCTAAATATTTAGAAATACAACAAATACCGCATCAGCTTCAATATGTGCTTTTTTCAAAAACTATACCATACATGATTGAGGGAAATACTGAATATGATGTTTTGAATATGATTTCAAAAATAGTAATACGGACCGATGAATTGTTTAGGTTCAATATGTGGAATGTTGAGGAAAAAGCATATAAATTCGGAACTGAAGTAATTGAAGTAATACGTAAAAGTGAACAATCATTCCTAAGAAGAATGATGAATATGGCGTTTGAAAGACCAACTGCAACTGATCCTACGTTAAAGACAACCGGTGCTATTAACAAAAATGCAATGGAGCAAAAAACCCCTATTGAGGTTACTGAAGACGAAATAAGAAAATTCCTTTCTATTCTTGCACCAGAACTTATTAGTGAATTTGATTTAATTTTACGTGTTGAAGGTGTGAAATATCCAGAAAGCACGGTAAATAGTTTTAGACGTCTTATGTCTGGACAAAATTTAGAATACCTTAAAATGCAACAAGGAAAAATTAATTTAGTAATAGCTACTGATCAAACGCTATTTGATAGATATCTTAACGAACTAATTTCAATAGAACCAATGCCTGACATATATACAAAATACAGTTTTGCAAGTATATCAAACTATTCATACCGACAAATTAATGGGAAAACTACTACAAGTGGCGAAGCACCACTTATAGAATACAAAAAATGGGGTCCGCAACCTTTAATTTTAGTTTATGGTTCAATACATGCACAAAATGATTCAACAAAATACATGTTAGGAAGTAAAGGAGAGAGTCTTTATCAATTAGGGTGTGCAGTGAATTATCAAGGCAAAGTTGATATCGCTGATCTTAATAATCAATTTAACGGATTTGTAGATGCGTTCAAGGACGATGCAAATATACTTGTGTATCTTTACTTAAAGAACGAAAAAGATAAAGAATCTAAATACAACGTGGTTGTATATAAGAAAGATGGAGGGCAATATATGAAATTGCAAACATACGAACTTGATAAGAAAGAAGCAGCAGATATATTTGGAGGGTATGTTAATTATAATGGAGATGCACGCATTTTATTCATGAATAATTCGCTCAAAGGATTAGTAGTAGGATACCAATTTAATGAAACTGGCCTTGCAACTCTAACAAACAATGACAAAAACCAATTATCAGTAATATTTTCAATGACCGGAGATTCTAATAAAATTGGAGCACGTGTATACACCGATAAGGACGGAGCAAATCAACTCGGATTCAGGATGGAAAGAAAGGTTTCCGTTGATAATACTATAGGAAAAGAAAAGGATAAAGTTTTTGTTGATACTGCTGTAGGAAAAGAAGAGGATAAGATTATATATGGTATAAATCTTAAAATGCAACCTGAAAACACAAAAATATCTGCAATTGCATTAAAACATTTGGAACAAATATTCGCATTTGGCGTTAATACGAATAATTCCTATTTTTTACTCGATTATATAAAATCAATAGAAAGTAAGAAAGGTAATAAAGATAGTATAGGAATAACTGCAGGTACTATAATAAATGAAGAGGCATTTGATTTATGGTGGTACGATAATGCAAGGCAAGCAAACTACTCTTACGAAAACGAAGTTACTTATACTTTAAAAAAACTCTTAGAAGAACGCGATAATCTTAAAAAAGAGATGACAGCTGGAAAAATTGACGAAGTACAGGCAAAAATTACATATATAAATCAACGCATAGATGCCCTTAAGATAATATTAGGAAGACAAATGAGACGGGCATTTAAAATACGTCTTCTAAATGGTCAAAGAATAGAGTATGTAGGCGCTGAATCTGAGTTCATAAATTTTGTACAATATGGAGAAGAAAAAAGCTGGAGGATAAATGGAAGCATAGGCAAAACCAAATCAGTAGAATATACACAAATTGCTCAAAAAGAAAAGGAAATCGTGTCACTTCTCTCAGCAAATGTGCTAAATATAGATGATATTACAATATTTAGTGGAAGATATGGAAAATCAAAAGCACCATTTGAATCTGAAGGTGGTGGTTGGTTTGGTGAAGTAGCAAGTACTACAAATAAAAAAGAGCGTACCGTAGCATTAACTGGAGCATATTATCGCTGGAATGAAAAACATCTAAAATTAAAAGAGAATTACCAGACCGTAATAGGTAAAGTAGAAGGCGGAGAAAAACTTAATACATTTTCATTAGGGTATGGTTCTACATCAATAGCTTTTAAGGAAAATGAACAAATACATAAACGATTCTATATAATATTAAACGGTGCACAAACAAAAGATAACTTTAATAATTTGGTAAAGGCACTTGCAGGCGAATTAGGATTCACAATACATTCAGTAACGATTGATGAAGTACAACAACTTGGAATAAACATAACCGCCTGCAAATTAACCGGTTTTGATAAAAAAGCAACTAAAGTTGAAATAATTGCATACGGCCGATGGGAAGAACCAATTTATTAAAGTGAAAACATGTTCATAGCTGCATTGGCAGAAAAACAAGAAAAAGAACATTCTAATTTAGATGAGACATTAAAGACTGAAAACGAACGTTCCAAATTAGATAAAACATTTAACGAGCTATTGAACAAAAAGAAGTTACTGCTAAAACGAGAAGACGGAACGTTGCTTGTTGATATTACAGGAACGCACCGCTGGTATTTGCCGGATAAATATGAAAAAATAAACGTTCTTGTAGAAATAAAAATTGGACTTGAAGAAAAAGACAAAATCATAATAACAAAAGAATGTGTAAAATATGAGAATTTTTTCAATTATTATATAGATTATAGAAAGGGAGGAGCGCGAAGAACTCCAAAAAAATTTTTAGAACTTATATATGAAAAGCCAAAGTTTGAAGAGAGAACAGTTGTTAGAGAAATACGTGGTACAATACCGATAAAAGTCACAGAAAAACCAACATTCACAATAAGTACTGCCCTTATAGAGAAAAAAACAGAAGAATCAACTAAAAATATAACGGTTGGTGTGAACATAAACAAGGAAGTTGAACCGTTCATAAAAGTTGAGAAGGGGGGGTTTTTCGCAGTGCTTGAAAACATATCGCATGGAATAAAAAATGTCAGCATTGGAATTACCGAGAGTATTTTCTCTTTTGGTGTAGCGATATCAAAGAAAACTGAATATGTGTTTTCCGCAACGATTGGGCCGTGGGTTGGAAAAATAAATCCCAGTAGTGGTCGTAGTTCAGGAGTTTTTTCTTGGGTAAGTGTTAATATTGAATTAATCAAAAATATTATAGGGAGGTTATTTGAAGAGAAGTACGATAAAAAATTCACTACCTATTTTGGTTCTAAAAGTGTAAATGAGGAAAGCATAATAAAAGGAAATGTTAGGGAAAAAGAAATAATAATTTTAGTAAAGAAAAGAAACGGAGATATAATTGCAGATGAAAAAGGTAATAAATATAAGATTGAAGAAAATCAAGGTTATGTAACTGTTTATGAAAAATTTGGATTCTTTAAAAAAATAATGTATGTACTCAATCCGATTCAAATAGCAAAGGATTGTATTGATATTGTGCTTATAAATCCATGGTTTAAAGTAAATAATATTGCGGATGCATTTAAAAAGCCCAATAAGAAAATAGATGAAAAAGATTTAAAAAATTATGAAAAAAAACTCGAGAATGCAGAAAAAAGAGGAAACTACAATACAGCAATACATATTTCTCGGCTTTTGCTTAATAATAAGGAACTTATATCTCCTAAACAACGAGCAGAATATATGCTAAAACTTGATGCGGCTGAATGGAAGATGGCGCATACTGGTTTGTTTGGAATTGGTTTTGGAAACAAGAAAAAGATTGTTGAAAATGAGATTAGAAAAAGAGTTAAAGAAAATCTTAAGATATTACGAAATGCAAGGCAAACTAAAACAATAAGCCCAGATTATGAAACTGCTGAATTCTATATAAAATCAAAGGCTGATTTTAAAACAACAATACTTGGAAAAAAAGTTCCGTCTTCTCCGCTTCCTGAAGATTTAGCAGATGCTGTATGGAATGAAGCAAACAAACATAAAGACGAATTTGGTTTTGTACAACTTTCACAACAAAAGATAACGCCTGAATTTATTAATATTGCACCAAATAAGAATTGGAATGAAACGCAAAAAAAGGACTGGAACAAGATAATGAAAATAATGCAGTGTGTGTATGAATCAAAATATAAAGAAAAAGCAGAAGAATATTATAACACGTTATCGCGTGAAGCATGGGATCAGGAAGAGCTTAAAACTAGTTTTTTAGTTGGCTTTCAGAATAATCTAAGGGAACCCAATAATATCACACTTCGGGATAACTTTGATGAAATTGAAAAACTCAGTAAAGAAAAAATAATTGAGATTTTCAAAGTAGGAGTCAACGTAATACACTAACTCGTATTTTCAACCTAGTTTTTCGGAAATTCCCAAGTAAAAGTAATCGCGTGCGCAGATATAAAGATTTATATTATTTGCATTTGTAAATGTTGTTATGGAAAGTATTTATGACACATAATATAATAAAGATAACAGTAAT
>DYTL01000035.1 GCA_020726005.1 Microcaldota archaeon
AAAAAGGTGGAAAAATATATTTAATAGTTGGAATTGACCCTGGAATAAAAACTGCATTTGCAGCGATTGATTTAAATGGGAGATTAATAGTTGCTGCTACGCTGAAAGGGGCTAATATTGATAAAGTGGTCGGGGAAATTGCAAAAATAGGGACGCCCAGTTTGGTTGCAAGTGATGTAAAACCCGTACCATTTGCAGTGCTAAAGATTGCAGCACGATTTAATGTAAAAGTACGTGTTCCTCTCCGAAGTATGCAAAAGCAAGAAAAAAGCGATATTACCCATCATATGAAAAATTTGCATGAAAGAGATGCGTTTGCTGCAGCTGTAAAAAGCCATCGTATTTACGCAAATAGATTAAGGCAAATAGACTCGCTTTCAATTGCTCTTGACAAAGACAAATTAAAACATCTTATAATTCAAGGGTTCTCGCTTAAAAATGCGATAACTATGCTTGAGTACCACCTAGCTTCATTGAAATGAACTATTTACTTCGAGTGCGCGCGGAATTTTGACGCAAAGTCTCTTGTCCATTTTCCTATAATAGCATTATGAAAGCCGATTTTTATAATCATTATATCCAAACTTTCGCACTATGTGCATGTTTTTAGTGCTTGGACTATAAATCGTAATTGATGGGTGTTTTACACCATTGAACATTGTTGTTTTTACCATTGAATAAATTGCCATGTCTAAGAAAACTAATCTATCTCCTATTTTAAGCGATTTTGCAAATGAATAATCTCCTATTATATCACCAGCGAGACAAGTTATTCCGCATAATTTATAAGTATATTTTTGTTCTCCTGGCTTTCCAGCTCCAATAATATTTGGGCGATAAGGCATTGCAAGCACATCTGGCATGTGCGCTTCCGCAGAAGTATCTAATATTACAATATTTGATTCATTTTCTATTATATCAAGAACAGTTGCAACAAGCACACCTGTATTAAACGCAACCGCTTCGCCTGGTTCAAGATGAACTTGCATTTTATATCTATTTTTAAAATCATTTATTGTTTTACAAAGCAAATTAACATTATAATCTTTTCTTGTAATATGATGTCCTCCACCAAAATTTACCCATTTCATCTTTGGAATATATTTTTTGTATAATTTTTCAAACGAATTTAAAACACGAACGAGCACGTCGGAATTCTGTTCACATAATGCATGAAAATGCAATCCATTTATTCCAGTTAAATCTTCACCCTCAAGATCTTTACATTGCATTCCAAGTCTTGAACCAGGAATACATGGATTATATAGAGCTGTTTCTATTTCTGAGTGTCCAGGATTTATTCTAAGTCCAATCTCTATTTTTTTTCTTGAGTTTACTATTATATCACGATGTTTTTTCCATTGTGAAATTGAATTGAAAATTATATAATTAGAATATTGGATTACTTTTTTCATATCTTGTTTAGAATAAGCAGGCGCGAACGTATGAACTTCTTTTCTAAATTCTTCATATCCAAGCCGTGCTTCAATTGGACCGCTTGCACATACTCCATCAAGATATTTTCTTATTATTGGGAATGTACTGTGCATTGCGAATGCCTTCAAAGCAAGAAGGATTTTTATGCCGGTGCGCTTTTGCACTGAATTCAAAATTTTTAGATTTCTTTCTAGTAAAGCGTCATTCACGATGAAACAGGGGGTTTCTACATTATCTATAATTTTCTTCGGAAAATTTTTCAATTCATTCATATAAAAATTATTTGCATCCATTTTTTGCACGTTTTCATTTTATCTTTTTAACACTTGCTTGAAAATGAAAAAATAGTCATCGGAACGCCGACGACTAGATTTTATGGAAGGTTTCCTGTGAATTCAATTTGCTGCCACGGAAGTCCATATTTATTGAGTGCTTCCATAAACGCATCTGGATCCAACTGTTCAACGTTGAATACACCTGTGTTTTTCCATATGCCTTTAAGCATCATCATCGCACCTATCATTGCTGGAGTTCCAGCAGTGTAAGAAATTGCCTGCGCTTGAATTTCTTTGTATGTTTTCGCGTGGTCGCATACATTATAAATATAAATTTTCTTTTTTTTGCCATTTTTAGTAATACCATCAAATATGCATCCTATTACAGTTTTACCTGTGTAATTCGTACCGAGCAAACTTGGATCCGGAAGCAATGTTTTTAGGAATTTTATTGGTACTATCTTTTTGCCTTCAAATTCAACTTCATCTATTCGGGTCATTCCTACATTATGGAGTACTCTTAAATAAGTTAAATAATTCTCAGAAAATGTCATCCAAAATCGTATGCGTTTGAGCCCTATTATATTTCTTACGAGTGATTCTAATTCCTCATGGTAAAGGAGATAGCTTTCTCTTGGCCCAACTACTGGATAATCAAACGAAAAGTGTACGCTTTTGGAATCGAGTATCATAGGCGTTTCTATCCATTTTTCATTTTCCCAATACTTTACTATTTGCGTAACTTCGCGAATATTGATTTCTGGATTAAAATTCGTTGCAAACGGGTAACCATGATCACCTGCATTACAGTCTAAAATATCTATATTTGTTATTTCCTTATAAATATGTTTTTGCGCATACGCACAGAAAACGTTTGAAACACCGGGGTCAAAACCACAACCAAGTACAGCCATTATTCCTTTCTTTTTGAATTTTTCCTGGTATGCCCACTGCCAACTATATTCAAAATGTACATCATCTAACGGTTCATAGTTCGCAGTATCTAAATAATTCACTCCTGTTCTAAGGCACGCATCCATTATTGTAAGGTCCTGATAGGGAAGTGCAACATTAATCACTAAATTAGGTCTAAATTCATTTATGAGTTTAACTAAATCTGGAACTTTGTTTGCATCCACTTGCGCGATTTTTATTTTTCTACCCATATTTTTTTCTATTTCAGCAGCTATTTTATTACATTTTTCTATATTTCTGCTAGCAAGACAGATTTCGGTGAAAACTTCGGAAACTTGCGCGCATTTTTTAGCAACAACGTTTCCAACTCCACCAGCACCAATAATTAATATTTTTCCCATATATTCACCTCATAAAATTTTTTATTTTTTTTATATTTGCGAGCGATACATGGAACGTGTTAATTATAAGTTTTTGTTCGTTCTATTTCGCGTACATTTATTATATTAGTAATTTTGTTTTTTATTGTATACGCAGAAACAATTACATTTATTGTATCGTTTTGTTTATAATAATTTGAACTCGCAAGCGCTGTAAATATTTGCTTTGTATTATTTATTCGTATATTATATATATAATTATAAATTTTTGTGAAATTTTCGAGTTCATCGCGCGCATTAGCATTTATAGTAAGCAAAGAATCTGGAAAACTTACGTTTTTAAAATCATTTTCGATTTGAGTTTTATTTGTGAAATTACCTACATAGATAGTGTCAGCCGAAATAAAAGTCACATACACAGGTTTATTGCTAGTGAAGTTTGAAATATTTGAAAAGATATAGTCTTTTTTTGAATAGGAAATTTTGCCAGCGCCATATTTAGCGGTTATATTTGTAATATTTTCATTTATTTTCATGCGTTTCTCCCACGGAATAGAAATAATCGTTTTAGTCGCGGCAAGTGCAATAATAGTAGCATTAATAGTGAATTCCTTTTGCGAAGGAAGAATAGTTGCTAATCCATTACCGATAATTTGTTTATTTTGTACAGCAAGAATTACCCGAATAGTAATATTTTCACCTTCTTCAAAAATCGGCTCGAGTTTTGTGTAAATCTGGCTTCCTGAAATGTTTTTACTGGAATTGGCAATAGAAAGCTCAATTATAGGCGGCAATGAAAGAAATGCATTTACCATTCCACTTATATTTTGCGACGAAAGATATGTATAAAAACCAGTAATATTAGAGGTATTTTTCAACGAAATTACATATCCCTGAGATGTAGATATTACATTTTCCACATTAGGAAAAGTTTTCAATGATTGAGCTATACTATCATTGCGCAAATTCGTAATTATATAAGATTGATATTCAATTATAGTTGCATTCACAATTGTTTCAACTTGAAAATAGTCAGAAGTGTTTTGATTTTCTTTTTTGTTTCCAAAAAAATCAATACTAAAACTTGAGAATATGAATACTAATACAAATCCAACTACAAGCACTTTATATATATTTTCCTTTTTAAATAATTCAGAAATTTTCATCTTCTTACCTCAATAACTTCTTGAAAACGAAAAGATAGTCATCGATACGTCGGACTGAATTTTCATTTACATACCTTTTAAAATAGTAGTAATTTAAACTTATTTTATTTAAAAAATTAGTTGATAATATGGTTAAAAAAGGAGATTTCATAATAATAGAATATACTGGCTATGATGAGAATGGCAATATATTTGATAGTACAAGTGGGGAAATAGCAAAACAAGTTCACGGAAAAGAAGGGAGTTTACTAATTTTTTTTGGTGTGGATTCTATGGTGCAAGGTATGGAAAATGCAATTACATCAATGAAAAATGGTGAAGAAATAGAATTTTCCTTATCTCCGGATAAAGCATTTGGAGTAAAAGATAAAAATAAAATAAATGTACTTCCATTAAGTGAATTTGATAAGAACGAATTCAAACTTTATTCTGGTTTAATAGTACAAATGGAAACAAAATTCGGTGTTTTGAACGGAAAAGTAAAAACTGTGAATAACGGACGCGTACTTATAGATTTCAACCATCCTCTTGCTGGTCAAAATGTAAAATACAAACTTAAGCTCGTTGAAGTTTTAGACGATGTTAATGGAAAAATTAACGGTCTTATGGCAAAATTGGGTGTAGAGGGCACTTTTGATGTAAACGGAGTAAAAATAACAATATCTCTGAATAAAGGACAAACTGAAGAGGAACTCAAAAAAGCACGGCTCACTCTTGCAATAAAAAATATGATCCCAGAAATAAAGGAAGTTGAGTTTAAAAAGAATGGTTCTTCTATACCTGAGAAGGTTCAGTAAAATGTGCGAACTTTGCGATAATGTAAAAAACAATTCTGAATATAATGCGTTTCTGTTTAAAATGCAGGAACGCGACATTGTGCGACTTGAATATTCAAAAAAAGTTTTTTCATCATTTCCTTCAATTTTTGCATATTCTACTATTGAATACCCAAAACTTCTAATTCAACCAATGTTTGAACCAAAAACTGCTTTCGCGGCCCCTATTGCATATTTTCAAAATCTTTCCATAAATGAAGAAAAGCTTCCGAGTCATTTCGCACATGGAGCTACCCGTTCAATATTCTTTTTAGGAAAACGGATTATAGTTTTTAGTAAATCCACGGCACAGTACGAAGGCGAGGAATTTTTTTCTTCCTTTTTATTAGCACATTTTGAACCAAGCGAATATTCATTTTCAATAAGTCCTGAAAACAAAATTCTTATTTCTGTAAATATAGAAAAACCAGTAAAAAATTTTTTGAGCGGAAAAATTGAAAAAATAAATATTAGTTTTGCGTTTGCACAGGAAAATTTAGAAGGAAAATTATTGCGTAAAACAGAAGCTCTCTCATCAACTTTATTCGTGAATCAGTGTAAGCATGCTGGTAGAGATGCAAGACAATGGCTTAACTCAATCGAATATATGTTCGAATACGTTTCAACAGTTGCGCATTTTTCTCCTCATCCATACTTACTACAATTATGTAATCAATTAGGTTATTCAAGCCAAAAAGATTTTCAAATGAAAGTTTTAGATTATTTTCGCGCGCATTTTACCGGAATATGAATTTAAATAGAAATTTCATATTTTTATATTAGCAAACATTTTTAAATTTTTTTGTACATTATTTATTTTGGGATATTATGGATTTAGATAGTTTAAGAAAAAATGACGGATGCAATAAGAAAGGTGAAAAGAGAGGGCTATAGACGTAATTATCGTCAAAAAGAAAAAATGGTTATATTAGAAAATAGAAAAAACGATAATTAAATTATCAGCACGAATACACAAAAATATATGTTCTATTTTTCTTGTCTAATTTGCAATATCCAAACCTTTCAAATTGGATTACCTCTCCTTCGTTCACGTACGAAATATTGCTTTCAGCATAACCCTTTATTATTTCCAAGCTATTTTCGTTAAATGTTTTATCCTCATTTATAAGATCGTGTGGTTTAAATACTTCTATTTCAATATAGTCAGTAATCCATTGTACTTTTTTTTCAACCATTCCGTTTCCAGCGAATTCAACTTCACGACTTATTTTTGAAATCATTTTTACATTATATAAATCTTTTAACCTAAAAATCTCGTTTTCTGTAATTTTATCAAAATCGTTTTTTGAGATATAAACAAAATCAGAAATCGCGATTTTCCTTATTCCCATATCTAAATTTGGATGAAGTTTTATTTCTACTTTTATTGGTTTTGCATTATTTATTTTCAGTTTTATTGGATTTGGGACAAAGAAATAATGTTTTGCTAAAGGTTCAAGTAATTTTCTGTTTTCAGATAAAAGTTTTTCCCAGCCAGGTTCGCTTTCCACTTTTGAAAGTCCAAAAGAAAGGACAAAATTTTTTATTGCTTCCGGAAGAATACCGCGGCGCGCAAGTCCGTTTAAAGTCGGAAGTCGTATATCGTCCCAACCCATAACTTTTCCTTCTTTTACTAATGGAGTAATAAATCTTTTGCTTATTGGAACACCTTTTATTGCAAGGCGCGAAAATCCTATAATTTCCAGTTTTCGCAATCCGAGAATTTCAATAATTTTATAGTATAGTTCGTCGCGTAGTTCGTATTCCTTGCTTCTCATTACATGAGTTATTCCTTCGAGTGAATCAACAATCGGAGTAACAAAATCATAAGTTGGCCACACACAATATTTTTTTCCTTGTCGATAGTGCTCGGCTTCAATTATCCTGAATAACGCAGGATCACGCATTACTGTATTTAAGGATTTCATATCTCCCTTTAATCTTACAATTGCTTCGCCAGATTTGTAATCAGAGTGCATTTTTTTCCATTTTACAAACGTTTCTGTTTCATTTAAATTCCGGCATGCACACTCTTTTTGTTTTTCTCTATTTTCCGAAATTTCCATTTGAGAGCAAATGCAAACATATATCATTCTATTTTTAATTGCTTTTTCTGCATATTCATAAATTTTTAGTATGTAATCCGAAGTATATGATTCTAATATCCATGTAATTCCAAGCCATTCTAATCCTTTTCGTATCGCATTTACGTATTCCAAACTCTCTTTTTCTGGATTTGTATCATCAAATCTAATTATCATTTTTCCATTATAAGTATGCGCAGCTTCGGAATTCAGAAATACCGCTTTTGCGTGTCCTATATGTAAATAGCCAGAAGGTTCTGGAGAAAATCGAGTAATTACTTTTCCTTCAATTGCATTAGGAAGCACGAACCCTTTCTTCTCAATTTTCCTTTCTATAAATACATAATTCTTAAGTTCCTTTTCTATTTCGCTTTTAGGCATTTTGTTTACTTCATCCGCAACCTTGGAGATCAAAAACATGGTTTCTTTCATATTTTTTTTTGCGTCAGGAAACTCGGCAATTACTTTTCCTGTAATTGAGCCTACATTCGTTTTTCCGTAATCTAACGCATTTTTTAACGCGTATTTTCTGATTATTTCTATAAAAGACATATATTACACCTTTCCAATACTTATGAAAGATTTGTTTTTGGGATCGCTGGGATTTTCACTATAACAATAGTTCATTTTTCTTTTAGAGTGAACTACTTAAATTTTTTCTTTTTTTAAAAGAAAAAAGGTATGGATTTGAACCCAAATAACAAGCTCCCGAAGCTTGCAGCATACAGGCGCCGCTTCACAAACAAATATTCGCAACGTTACCAGGTTGGCTCACGATCCCGATAATAAATATTACATGTAAGAATTTATAAAATCTTTATTAAGAGTGTACAT
>DYTL01000036.1 GCA_020726005.1 Microcaldota archaeon
GATTAAGTATTTGCAGATGATTTTATGGATATACTTGTAACTGGAGGAGCAGGATTTATTGGTTCAAATTTAGTTACTGCATTAATTAAGGAAGGACATGGTATAACTGTTTTAGATAATTTTCATACAGGTAGCGAACAAAATCTCACACACACTAAAATAACGCTTGTAAAGGGTGGAGTCGGAGAGCTTGATAAATTAAATGTTGGAAAACCAGAAGTAATCTTTCATCAAGGCGTTTATTCTTCTTCACCAATGTATAAAGAAAATCCGCGTCTTGTTGCGAAAGCACTTGATGATTTTATTGTACTTTTGGAATTTGCGAAAAAATGCAATGCACAAGTGATATTTGCTTCTACTTCATCAGTGTACAACGGTATTGCGCCACCGCACAAAGAAAACATAATTCCGAAAACTACCGACTTTTATTCTGAAGCTCGGATAGCCATGGAGCGCATTGCTGAACTTTATCATAAACTTTATAATATGAAAATTATTGGACTACGATATTTTTCAGTTTATGGACCAAATGAAAAAAGTAAAGGACAATATGCAAACTTAATCTCTCAATTTTTATGGGCAATGACGAAAGGCGAGGTACCGATAATTTATAGCGACGGAACTCAAAGTAGAGATTTCATTTATGTAGAAGATATAGTGCGTGCGAACATACTTGCAATGAAATCCAATTCTAAATTCGGAATGTACAACGTTGGAACCGGAAAAACATATACTCTTAATCAACTTGTAGATATACTTAATAAAAAATTAGACACTTCAATAAAACCAGAATATATAGAAAATAAAGTAAAGAATTACGTACAAATTACACTTGCAGATACTACAAAAGCAAAAAAAGAACTTGGTTTTGAGGCAAAAATTACACTTGAAAACGGAATAGAAAAACTTATCGCACTTGGACAGGGAAAATAATGAAAGTTCTTTTGTTTTGCTCCATTATTTTGCATAAAGGTGGAGCAGATCGTGTAATATTAGAAATAGCAAAAAGATTTAATGCTCCTATCTATACATCAAAATATGTAAAGGAAACTGCTTTTGAAGAATTTGCAGAATTAGATATTCGGGTAATAAAACAATCAATATTTGAAAAACCATTTTTGTCACTCAGAAAAAACGATATATTTAAGGACCTTGTTTTTAGTGGATTGAAATTTCTCAATTATAAAGTAAAAGAAGATTATGATGTTATAAATGCGCATGGTCATCCTGCAAATTGGATAAGAAACAGAAATGAGCGAGTATGTTGGTACTTCTATAGTCCACTAAGGAGAGCGTTTGACCTTTATAACTATAAAGTCGCAATCCTCCCATTTCATAAAAAACTTTTTAATGATTTGATATTTACTGGATACAAATTTTGGGAAAAAAGAATAGATCCAAAAATAGAAAAAACCGTTTCTGTATCCTCTTATGTAAACGAGCGCGATAAAAAATTTATTGATGAATACATAAAAAAACCTGTCGAATCCATTCCTCCAGGCGTAAACGAAAAAGATTTTTATAATGAGGGATACGATAAATATTTTTTATACTTCTCGCGAATATGTCCTGAAAAGAGATTCGAATATGCAATTGATGCATTTCGGCAATTCTCGAAAAAAAAGAAGGGTTGGAAACTCGTAATTGCAGGGTTACTTTCCAAACGCGAAAAGGAAAGAAAATATGCAGAAATGCTTATTGAGATGTGCACTGGTTTAAATGTAAAATTTGAGTTCAATCTTTCGAACAAAGAATTAAACGCTCTTTATGCAAATTCATATGCGGGTCTTTTTTGTGCAATTAATGAAGATTGGGGGTTACCTCCACTTGAAATTATGGCTTCAGAAAAACCATGTATCTCAGTTAATGAAGGTGGCCCAAAATGTTCCATACTTGATAGAAAAACGGGTTTTCTTGTGGATTCTCCAGAAGAAATGGCTGAAAAAATGATCTATCTCGCTGAAAATCCTAATGAAAATGAAAAAATGGGAAAATTAGCGCGCGTGCACGTTTTAAAAAATTATACTTGGAAGATCTTTTTAGACAAAATGGAAAAGGCATTTAAAGAAACCAGCATTATGAAAAGTGAATCACAAACTATCTTAAGGTGAATTTGTGGATTTGATTCTTGTACATCCCTATTTATATCAAAAAGGAGGAGGAGAACGCGTTGTTTTAGAAATAGCAAAGAAATTCAATCCAATAATCTACACTTCTATTTACCAACCTGAAAACACATTTCAAGAGTTTAAAGAATTTGACATTCGAAGTTTACCACAATCAATCTTCGAAAAACCGTTCTTTTTCTTGAAAAATGATTTTAGACGTTCTCGTACAATCTCTGCAGGATTTCAATATTATCTTACAAAAATAAAGGAAGATTATGATGTAATAAATGCTCATGGTTCACCAAGTGAATGGATACGAAACAGGAATGAACGCGTATGTTGGTATTGTTACAGTCCAAATAGGGAAGCCTTTGATTTATACGATTTAAGAATGAAAAAACTTTCATTTTCGAAAAGAATATTAAATATTGGGATATTATCAGTATTTAAAGCGATAGAATATCCAATTGTCAATAAAATTGAAAAAATTATCGCAATTTCTGAAATCACCAACGAGCGTATAAAGAAATACTTATTTAGGAATGATGCAATTATTATACCATCCGGAATAAATGAAAAAGAATTCTATAATAAAGATTATAAAAAATACTTTTTCTATCCTTCACGCATAGTTCCTGAAAAACGTTTTGAATATGCAATCGATGCATTTAGAGAATTCAATAAAAATCAATTGGGTTGGAAATTAATTTTGGCTGGGTTTCTTCTTGACAATGAAAACGATAAAAAATATGTACAAACACTCAAAAGACTTAGTATAGGTTTAGATGTAGAATTCAGATTCAATCCTTCGGAACAAGAATTGCGAGAAATGTATGCAAATGCGTACTGTGTACTTTTTTGTGCAATTAATGAAGATTGGGGACTTACTCCTATAGAAGCCATGGCTTCTGAAAAGCCATGTATTTCAGTTAATGAGGGCGGACCAACATACACCATTATCGATGGTATTACTGGTTATTTAATTGATTCGCCAATTCAAATGGCTGAAAAAATGATCTATCTTGCTGAAAATCCTAACGAAAATGAAAAAATGGGTAAAAATGGAAAGAAACACATACACAAAAATTATACGTGGAAAATATTTTTGGATAAACTGGAAAGCGTGTTTAAAGAGGTCGCAGTAAAAAAAACTAAGGAAGCCTAAATTCTCTAAATTTTGCGCCTGCTTTTACAATTTTTGAATTATCTCCAAGAAGTTTTTTAACGTTGTTGCCAATGATTTTTTCTTTAACTCGTTTTGCACATGTATACTCTCTTATCTTTTTATAAATTTCAATAATTTTCATTGGTTTACTGCTACATATATTAAAAGTTCCGTCAAACTTCTTTTTTGATGCTGAAACAAGCACCTCAACTACATCATCAATATGTACTAAGTCTATCTCAGAATTTGGATTTATTATTTCTACTTTTGTTTGTATTTTATATTTTTTTATTACATCTGGTACGATAAATCCCTCGGGCTGATCAATTGAATAGGAATTAAACAATCTAAATATTGTTTTTTTTATTCCGTTTGTTTTTGAATAGTAATTTATTATATCCTCTCCAACAAGTTTAGTAAGTCCGTAAAAACTTTGGGGAGCGGGAATTTCAGTTTCTTTATGGAGTATCTTTCCATTTTCATAAACATGTGCCGAGCTCATGAATATGATTTTTGCGCCTCGTTTCATGTTTTCAATTATATTTCGCGTGCCGTCAACATTGGTTTTCCAGGAAATATTTCTATTCTGCTCACAAATGCGCGGATTCGCAATAGCGGCAAGATGATATACAATATCAAAATTTGAAACATTAAGATTTGGATCAGTTATATCTCCAATGAGAACGTATTTCAAGTTTTCATCATTTTTGTCTTTATCTTTATTTAACACAAGAAGATAAACTTTGTTTTTTTTGTCTTTTTCAAGAGCATGTTGAAGCTTTCTTCCTATAAATCCGCGTCCGCCAGTAATTAAAATTTTCATTTATGTTCGCCTTTAGAAATCAATTCTATATCCGCATTAACCATTATTTTTGTTAGTTCGCTGAGATCTATTTTTGATTTCCATTTCAAATTAATTTCAGCTTTGCGCGCATCGCCAATTAATTCATGAACTTCTGCTGGTCTAAGAAATTTCGCGTCAGTTTTTACATATTGTTCCCAATTATTTATTCCTATCGCAGCAAATGCTTCGCGCACAAAATCACGTATAGTATGTGCTTTACCAGTAGCAATAACATAATCTTCTGCCTGTTTTTGCTGAAGTATTCTCCACATTGCATCTACATATTCAGGTGCATATCCCCAATCCCGTTTTGCATCAAGATTACCAAGCGTAATTGTTTTTTCTAGTCCTAGTTTTATTTTTGCAACACCATAACTTATTTTCCTTGTTACAAATTCTATTCCCCGCCTAGGTGATTCATGATTAAAAAGTATTCCATTTGCTGCAAACATATTATAGCTTTCTCTATAATTTACCGTAGCCCAATAACCCATCATTTTTGCAAATCCATATGGACTTCTAGGATGAAAGGGAGTATTTTCATTTTGTGGACTTTCCTTTACTTTTCCATAAAGTTCTGAAGTGGAAGCCTGATAAAATTTTATTTCAGGATTATAGTTTTTTATTGCTTCAAGGCATTTTACTACCCCCAATCCATCTATTTCACATGTACTCTCTGGGAGATCCCAGGAACTTCCAACAAAGGATTGTGCCGCAAGATTGTAAAACTCCACTGGTTCTGCGGTTTTTAGTGCTTTATATATTGAAAAACTATCCGTAATATCCCCATAAAGTACTGTTATTTTATCTAAAAGATGAGTAATCCTTGTGGTGTTCTGACTGCTTGTTCTTCTATTATATCCATAAACTCTATATCCTTTAGATAAAAGCAATTCAGCGAGATATGAACCATCTTGTCCGGTTATTCCAGTTATAAGCACGTTTTTCATAAATTAATCATCTTTTTGTTATTGTTTGAACCCTAACATTTCCCAACTTTAAAGGACGAAATTTGCGCCATACAATAACATATCTATTTTAGTATTATATAGTACAGTGTAAATATATTATCTCAATTATTATCTATTTTGCGTGAATATTGTTCTATTATTTTAGTAGTTGAAGTGTATTCAATTACATTTATAATTACGACTTTCCCGCCATATTTATCAACAATTTTCTTTTCCGGCAATTTTTCCACTTTCCAGTCCCCTCCTTTCACATAAATATCTGGTTTTATTTTTTTTACTAATTGTTCTGAAGTATTTTCTCCAAAAATAGTAATATAATCAACATCAGAAAGTGATGAAAGCACTCTTGCTCTGTGCATTTCATTATTTATCGGTCTTTTCGCACCTTTTATTCTTTTTACAGATTCATCTGAATTCAACCCAATTATAAGTATATCTCCAAGTTTTTTTGCTTTTTCCAAACAATCAATATGCCCAGCATGTAAAATATCAAAGCAACCATTTGTGAAAATTATTTTTTTGTTTGCGCGCCTTGCAATATTAGCAATTTCAACAATTTTCTTCTTATTTATGAGTTTTCCCCGCGTTATTGAGTTGAATATTATTTCTGCTGCTTGTTTAACATTCTGCGCGCAAAAATCTGCACAGTTTTTTTTAGTGCTAATCAATATTGTTTTGCATCCTGCTATTTTTCCAGCAATTATATCTTTGTCCATATTTCCTATCATCCATGAATCCTCTAAACTTATTCCATACTTTTTTGCTGCAGTAACTATCATTCCGGGTTTTGGTTTTCTGCAATTGCATTCTTTTTGGTATTTTCTAACTTTTCCATCAACATGGTGAGGGCAATAATATATTGCGTCGATGTGCGCGCCTTTTTTTTCAAATTTCTTTTTCATGAGTAAATTAAATTTTTTAACCTCTTTTTCGCTAAAAAGACCACGTGCAACTCCGGATTGATTAGTAATTACAATTAACATATACCCTGTTTTTTTTAATTCTTTAAGCGCTAGAGGCACTTCAGGAAATATATCTAAATGTTCATTTTTGTACGGATATTTACCGTCCTTAATTAGCACGCCGTCTCTATCAAAAAATATTGCCTTTTTCATTTAATTCATCCAAAGTTATACTTGGAGTAGTTTTTCCTATTGCTATTCCTGCTGCTTTATTTGCAATTTTTACTGCATTTATTATATTTTTCTTCTTCGCAAGTGCAGCCGCCATTGTAGCGATGAAAATATCTCCAGCTCCTGAAACATTTACTATTTTTTTGGCTTCACTTGGAAACACAATTTCTTTTTTATTATTAATAAGCAAAACTCCATCTTCTCCAAGTTTTACTACAATATTACATTTCATTGTATCTGCGAGTTTTTTCGCAAGTTCATTTATTATTAAAATTTCCTTAGTATATTTCTGCCCAAAATTTTCAAATAATTCTTTTCTATTTGGTGCAACTATACTTGCCCCTAAATAATCCAACACAGGCCCCTTTGTGTCCACAATTACAATTTTTTTCTGCTTTTTGACTTCGTTCAAAACTGTTTTTATAAGTTTATGGGTCATTACCCCTTTCCTATAATCTGAAATTATTATGCATTTTGAATTTTTTACTACTGTTGGGATTATTTGCTTAAGAGCTTGTTGGGTTTTTTCAGAAATTTGATTTGTTTGTTCGTTATCTGTGCGTAATACGTATTGCCAAAAAGGAGACGTTGCTACATATCTTGTTTTTACTGTTGTTCTGCGTTCGGTTTCCTTTTCAATGTATTCAACACCTATATTAACAGTTTTACATAATTTGATTATCTTTTTTCCATCATCATCAGTTCCGACAACTGAAATTATTTTTGGTGAAAAATCGAGATTTGTAAGTGTTTCCGCAACAATCCCTGCCCCACCTATTCTTTCATCTTCACTTTTACAATTCAAAACAGGGACCGGAGCTTCAGGAGAAATTCTATCTACTGTTCCATAAATGTATCTGTCTAACATTATATCTCCAATAATTAATATTTCATTTGTTGTAGCCATTAAATCAACTATTATTCGTTCATGATCTTATTTTCTATTGTTTCACAAATAATATGTAGTATAAGCGCATGCATTTCTTGTATGCGTGGCGTGTTATCCGAAGGTACAGTAATTTCAAGATTACACATATTTTTGAGTTTACCGCCTTCTTTTCCAAGAAGTCCAATTATTTGAATTCCGTTCATCTTTGCTTTTTCCGCTGCCTTAATTAGATTTTTTGAATTTCCGCTTGTGCTTATAAGCAAAAGTATGTCTCCTTTTTTTCCAAGCGCTTCTATCTGCCTTGCGAAAACTTCATGATATCCATAATCATTACTTACAGCAGTTAATATTGAACTATTAGTAGTTAGTGCAATTGCAAAAAATCCTTTTTTTTCTATTTTATATCTTCCGACTAATTCGGTCGTAAAATGTTGTGCGTCGGCAGCGCTTCCTCCATTTCCAGCACTAAGAATTTTGTTTCCAGCGCACAATGCAGAATAAATAATGTCAGTAATTTGCACAATTTTAATAGAATGTTTTTCCATTTCTCGCGCAAGCGCGATGTGTTCTTGAATTGATTCTAATTTCATAAAAATATATCTTTTGAGGGGTTTTTAATCTTACTGCTAAGAAAGTATAGTTTGATATTTTCCCGTCTCAATGAAATAATTGGTAATATTTTTTGGAAATAATATTTTTTAGCGAATTTATATAATTTC
>DYTL01000037.1 GCA_020726005.1 Microcaldota archaeon
CCCTGAATAAAATGTATTGCGGTTCCTTTCTGTTTGTGCTTTAATACCCATTCTGAAAAAAGAATGTTAATATTTATATGTTGATTTAAAAATAAAACATAGTTATTTAAAGTTAGGTATACCTAATCTATTTATGGAATTAAGTCGACAAATTGAAGAATATCTTGAAGCTATTTATCGTAAAGAGAAGAAAGGCGAAAACGCAACGACAAAAGAAATAGCAAAGGAACTTAATATAACAGAAGCGAGCGTTAGCGAAATGCTGAGAAAATTGGCAAAAAATGGTTTCATAGAACATACACCGTATGGACATGCAATTCTTACTGTGAAAGGAAAAGAAATTGGAAAAAACATTCTCAGAAAGCACAGGATTATTGAAAAATTTCTTACACTTATAGGCGTCAAAAGAAAAATTCATGAGGAAGCATGCAAACTTGAGCATGTAGTGTCGGATGATGTTGAAAAACGCGTGCGTAATGTAGTTCTAAAAGCCGAACTTAAAAAAATTCCACTTACTCTGCTTGAAAATGGCGAACAAGGAAAAATTGTTGAAATCAAAAATGGTGCAAAGGCTTCACAACGACTTGCAGCTTTAGGACTTACAAAAGATACTATTATAACATTCACAAAATCAGCTCCTTTTAGCGGACCGGT
Organism: Microcaldota archaeon; assembly: GCA_020726005.1. Taxonomy (GTDB): domain Archaea; phylum Micrarchaeota; class Micrarchaeia; order Anstonellales; family Bilamarchaeaceae; genus JAHJBR01. Next base: position 655 of record DYTL01000037.1, read on the forward strand.
CAAAATAATTGTACGCGGTACTATGCTTGCGCTTGGAAGAGGGATTGCTATGAAGATTTTTGTAAAAAGGGTTTGATGAACGTGGATGCAGAAAAAAAGATAAAAATTGCACTTGCTGGAAACGCGAACGTTGGAAAAAGTGCGCTTTTTAACTACTTAACAGGTATGACGCAACATGTTGCAAATTGGCCAGGAAAAACCATCGCGATAGCTGAAGGAATGCTTAAGTTCAGGAATTATGAAATAAAAATAATTGATCTACCTGGGGTGTATTCGCTTTCAACATTTTCGCTTGAGGAGCAAATAACATGTGAATATATAATAAAAGAAAAACCAGACGTTATTATAAATGTAGTTGATAGCACTGCACTTGAACGAAATCTTTTTTTTACAACGCAGCTAATTGAGCTTGATGTGCCGCTTGTAATTGCACTAAATCAAAGCGATGTGGCAAAGAAAAAAGACATTGTAATAGACAAAAAAAAATTAAGCGATGTTTTAGGAATATTGGTTGTTGCGACAGTTGCAACAAAAGGAAATGGTGTGCACGAATTGATTGAACGCTGTATTGAAGTCATAGAAAAAAAAGCACTTCATGCAAAGAAAATCACATATGGAAAAGAAATAGAAATGAAAATAATAAAATTGGAAAATTCGCTTTCAATGTTAAAACTTCCTTATTCGCGAAGATATGCTGCAATAAAACTCATTGAAGGTAATGAAGAAGTAATGAAAGAAATAGATAAACACGTGCTTCAGAACGCAACAAAATACGCACACGAAATTGAACGTATTCATAATGAGTCTGCGCCAATTGTAATAAGCAACGAAAGATATACTATAGTGTGTAAAATAATTAGAGATGTACAAACGCTTTCTATACAAAAAGTTGGAATAAGTGAAAAAATTGATGAAATTACAACGCATTGTGTTTTCGGATATATAATAATGTTGCTTGTACTCGGAAGCGTGTTTTATACTATATTTACATTTGGAGATTATCTTTCATCGGCTATCAGTGATCTTTTTGATATGTTTAGACCTTCTGAAAGTGTAATTAATGAAAACATTCTTTGGGAAGGGCTAATCGGCGGATTAGTCGCTGGATTAACGCTCGTTATTCCGTACGTATTGCCATTCTATTTGCTTCTTTCACTACTTGAAGATACTGGGTATATTACAAGAATTGCATATCTTTTGGATGGAATAATGCGCAAAATAGGATTTCATGGTAAAGCAATAATTCCGCTTTTGCTTGGATATGGATGCAGCGTACCTGCATGCTTTGCATGTAGAATAATGGAATATGATAGAGATAGACTTATTGCAGCATTCGCAATAACGCTCGTTCCGTGCACTGCACGTACCGTTGTAATTCTCGCACTTGTTGGAACGTATTTAGGTATTTGGTGGGCGCTTGCACTTTATTTTTTCAATATTGTAATTATTGCGATTCTTGCAAAAATCGCCTTTAAAATATTACCAGGAGATCCAGTTGGTCTGATAATGGAAATGCCATCCTACAAACTTCCTAGTTTAAGCGTTATCGCGAAACAAACTTTTATGAGAATAAAATCATTGATTATAATTGTATTTCCATATTATATTTGTGGCGGATTGCTACTTGCTGTGCTCCAAATTTTTGGGATTATTGGTGCGATAGGGCATATTTTCGAGCCGCTAATCTCAAATTGGCTTGGACTTCCAGTTTTTGCAAGCACTCTCTTAATTTTTGGAATCGTACGGAAGGAACTTATTGTCGTGCTTCCAGCAATCATGTACGGTGCAACCGATTTATCCACAGTTTTTACACCTGCACAGATGATTGTTCTTACAATTATTGCAATGTTCTATATTCCATGCATCGCAACTATAGCCGCGCTTTCACGTGAATTTGGTATGAAAAAAGCATTCTTTATTATTGTTTTTGAAATATTCTTTACGTTATTGCTTGGCGGAATAATTTGGAGATTACTTATTGTAGCAGGACTTTCGTAGATATAACGTTAAAACTAACTAATAAAACAGAAGAAAGCGCTCTATCGCATCAATTATTGAACGCTAAAACGATCAATTTACGTAATTTGGGTGTTTATTAGTTTTTAATCCAGATTTCTCTGTTTCCAAAAAGAGATTGTGGTGCGTCCTTTGGTAACTCCCTATAAATAATTTCTTTTCCATCTTTCCATCCTTTCCAAAGTGCGTTATAGTACCTCCAATTCATAAAGAACGGAACAAAACTAAAGAAAATTATTCCTCCTATGATAAAATTCACAACCATCACAACATCACTTATTGTATTACGCAAATAAAATACGAATATAAGCCCTATGATGAAAAAAATCCAAATACATGCAAGGCTAAACGCTTCTATCCAAATCACTTTTTTGGTATAAATTAAATAGTCAGATTGCTTTAATTCTGGCTTTACATTACTAATTTTCGCTTTTTTTGTTTGCACCATAATAAATTACAGTAAATCCGCTAGTAAATAAAAACCTTTCGATTTTGAGTAACAGTCTAAAATTTCCCTATTTCGTGTATTTCGTCTTTTAAGACGTGGCTAAGGTAATAGATATAATTTTGTCCCTTTAGCTTCGCAGAAGTGCGTAAAGACAAATTAAAATGCACAATACAAAAAAATTAGAGATTAATCTTTAGATTAAGTTCCTTCTTAAGTTCTCTATAGCGATTTCTTATAGTAACTTCTGTTACACCTGCTACATCAGCAACTTCTTTCTGAGTGCGTTTTTCTCCGTGCATCGCACTTGCTATGTAAAGGGCTGCAGCAGCAACACCCGTAGGCCCTCTACCTGAAATAAGTCCTTTCTTTAAGGATTTTTTAACCAGTTTTACTGCATCTTCCTGTATTATCGGTCCAAGTTTAAGCGCAGAAGCGAACTTTGAAATGTATTGACTTGGATCAGTAAGCGGAACGTCCACATTTAATTCAACCTTTATGAACCTATATGCTCTGCCTATCTCCTTTTTTTCTATTCCGGATGCTTTAGCTATTTCATCAAGTGTTCTTGGTATTCCATGTATTCTGCATATTGCGTAGATAACTGCGGAAACTACGCTTTCAATAAGCCTTCCACGAATAAGTTCTTCTTTTACTATTTTTCGGTAAAGAAGTGCAGTACTTTCCTTTATGTTTTCAGGAAGTCCAAGTGAAGATGCGATTCTGTCAAGTTCTGCAAGTGCGATTGCAAGGTTTCTTTCCATAGAAGTAGCTATGCTAACTCGTTTGTGCCATTTTCTCATTCTGTAAAGTTGGGCCTGTTTCTTAGGAGATATTTTAACTCCCCTAATATCCCGATTGTACTGATCTATCTCTGTTACAAGACCTTTGTTAGGTCTCATGAATTTTACAGGTGCGCCACCTCTTGCTCTTTTCTCTTTTTGTTCAGCATCAAATGCCCTCCATTCAGGACCGAAATCAACTAAATTTTCGCTTATTATAAGTCCGCAGTTTGCACAAATTATTTCGCCCTTTTCATAATCTCGTATTAATTTTTTATTGCTACATTCTGGACATTTATTTTCTGTCATATACTTTCCTCCTCTAGTAAGTCCTTCTGTGTGCACCAGTCCGTCGCAATTTGCGTCCGAACATTAGAATAAGGTTTTTAAATGTTTCTATAATTCGTAAAGATTTTAGGATGTAAGGGGTTTATATATCTTCCGATTATAAAATCAAAAGTTTAGTAGTGAGGTGAATTAAAATGGCAGAAAAAAGACCTTTTGATATTTTGAACGGTTCGTTAAACAATACCGTCATTATAGGACTTAAAGGGGGAGTAGAATTTCGTGGAACCATGGTAGCTTATGACGTGCACATGAATCTTGTGCTAGAAAAAGCAGAGCAACTTGTAAATGGTGAAGTAAAACGTGGAGTAGGAACAGTGCTTCTCAGAGGAGATAGCGTTGTATTTATCTCCCCGTCTTAACAAATTTTTCGCAAAAAAATTTAGTCGTAGTCTGTTTCTTTATTAAATTTCTTTATGAAAGAAATTTATTGGACTAAGGGGGATTATCAGTTTTGTTGATAAATTTTCATATTAACAAAAGCTTTTGAACCCCCAGCCTCCTCTACGCCAAAGAGGCGATCTACCGTTGATCTATCAGCCCAAAACAAATTTAAAAAAAAAATTTGTTTTGTTTGTAAATTGCAACATAAATACTAAATACAATGTTTGCATAGTGCGAACAGATAGTTAACTCACAAGTTGACTGGATCTTTAACACAAAAATAAATTACGATTTAATACATGTAGATAATAATTTCAACCTATCCAACGGTATGTTCATTCTTAATTCTATTGCTGAAATATTCTTTAATTTGCCCTTTATTCTAATCATATGCCGAGAAGTTTTTGGCAATAATTTTTTCCTACTTAGCCCTGCATTTATTACCATTTCCTTTGTTACTTTTACTCTACGTCTCCATGATTTAACAATAATTCTTGGAAGGGAATAATCAATAAAAATCACTGGAATTTTCTCATATCCAAGTTTTATTAGGGATAAAAATCTATGATGTCCATCAAGGATGATTTTCGTTGAACTATCTGCCACAATCGGTTTTTTCAAATATTTGTCAAATGCTATCTGTCTTTTTAATTCTTTTAAATGTTTTTTATTAACTCTTTCATGTATTTTCAACTCGAATTTATCAACTACTGCAAAATAAAAATCTTTTTTTATCATACTAACACTTAAATATTTTTTAATATTTTTATAAACAAATTCATCAAAAAAAAATAATTTTTTATAATTAATATTGTAAGAGTTTAAAAATACCACGGGTAACGAGTAATTCAGAACATCTTCTACAACTAAACCATTCGCGCGAACCGAACAGTATATTTTCTAATCTTTCATATAAATTATAAAAAATATTTCTTAGTGGATAAATCACAATGTAAAATTTAAGAGGAGTAATATAAAAAATTGCGATTTCGAAGTTCGAAATTATATAAATTCGCTAAAAAATACGAACAAAATTTATAAATTTTGTTCTATGATAAGATAGGATAATATTAGGCAAACGTGTAATTTTGATTGTTGAATATATTCGGAGATTAGTTAGATGGTTTCACCATAATTCTTTATATTGTTTTCCTGCAATATTATTGTATGAAACCAATAGGCACAGTAATAACAACAGAAGAATCACCATCTACGAGCGAATTCTCATTTGTATTTGATCTGCAGGAACGAAACGTAAAAAAAGGACAATACGTGCAGACCAATAGTGAGCAGGGAATTATCTTTGGATACATAAACGAAATTTTCCGTAGTAATAGATATTTTGAGTGTGCGGAAAGCGTTGCTGAATATGAACGCATTTCTTCAATGAACAAAAGTTTTCCAACAACGAGCTGTGAATACATAATTGCGCAGGTAAAAGTACTAGGCATTTCTTCCAATTCTTCAATTGAATCCGAAACAATATCGTTTATGCGTGCATCAATTCCTCCGATTCCAGGCGCAAAGGTTTTCAGTGCGAACGAACAATTATTAAAATCCTTCCTCGGACTTAAAGAAAATGGACTTTTTTTGGGAAAAATTCAGCACCATTCCACTGAAGCGAAAATAGATATGACACGGTTAATTCAAAAACATTTAGCAATACTTGCGATGAGCGGAGCAGGAAAATCACATTTATCTAATGTTTTAATAGAAGAATTACTTGATAGAAAAAAAGAAGACGGACGAATCGCAGTTATAGTAATTGATATTCATGGCGAATATATTGGCTTTGCAGATAGCGCGTATGCGAATCGCACGAAAATAATTGAAGTTGGAAATAAAAAATACGGTTTTATGTTTCCGCTTAAAAAAGTTTTTCCAGAAATGATTGAAGAATGGCTTCCAATGCTTTCGTTCGCGCAAAAAGCGCTTTTGCGTAATGTTTTAATTGAATTGTATTTGGATTACAAAAAAAACAGAAAAACCTATGGATTCAAAGATTTAATGGCAAAAATAGATATACATCAACAAGAAAATTCAAAAACAGATAAGAATGTAAAACCTGCGCTAAAAAGGACATTAAAAGAGCTTATGCGCATGCATTTTATTACTGAAAACAATGAAAATCCAAAACTTACTGAAGATGTGAAACCAGGTAATCTTTTAATTATGGATTTCAGTAGCGTAGATATTTTAAGAAAAAAACAAGTAATCGTTTCCATGCTTGCACGAAAATTATTTAATTTAAGGAGAAACGGAAAGGTTCCTCCGTTTTTGCTTATAGTAGAAGAGGCGCACAGTTTCGCAAGAGAAAAAGCAGAAGAAAGTGCAGTAGTTTCTCGCGCAATAATAGAAACAATTGCAAGAGAAGGAAGAAAATTCGGTGCTTCGCTTTGTCTTATTACTCAACGTCCGGTAAATCTAAGTACTACTGCGCTTTCGCAATGTAATACTCACATAATCCTAAGAATTACCAATCCAAACGATTTGGACCATATTCAGCAAAGCAGTGAAGGAATAGATGCAAGAATCGCAAAAACTATAACTTCTTTACGTACAGGAGAAGGAATAATTGTTGGAGAAGCAATTAATGCACCTTTATTTGTAGATGTGCGCGACATAAAAATAAAGAGAAAAGAAAGAAGCAAACCACTTATTGAACTCGCATATGAATATGAAAAAATGCAGGAAAAAAAAGACGAAGATGCAGAAGCATTTTTGTAATTAACATAGTAATAGTTTTTATTTTTATATTTAAGGTAATCGCTTAAGATTTTTTCTATCTTAATCAAATTGGCATTTATTTCGTTTTCATTATTTACCCGAAATTTTTTGTTTTTCTTATG
>DYTL01000038.1 GCA_020726005.1 Microcaldota archaeon
GAAAGATTAGAAAATATATTGTTCGGTTCGCGTGAATGGTTTAGTTGTAGAAGATGTTCGGAATTACTGGTCAAAAAAGCAAAGCGAACGTTTATAATATTTTTTAAATAAATTAGATACTATGGAAAACAAATTTATACTTGAAACGATACCAATGGAATTTTTTGTTGAAACTCCAATTGAAATTGCAAAAACAGAGAGTATTGAAAAAATTGTAGAACAAATCACACCTATAAAAAATGACGATGAAATGCTATTAGAATTCGCGGAACATTCCAAACCAAAAATATATGTCATTGGAACAGGCGGAAGTGGAACGAACACTCTAAATAGAATATTTGAACTTAATGTAAATGAAACTAGGCTTATTGCGATGAATACTGATGCAAGACATTTGCTTAAAATAAAGGCGCACAGAAAACTTCTGCTTGGAAAAACCATTACAAAAGGACACGGTGCTGGAAGTAATCCACAATTAGGTGAAGCCGCAGCAAAAGAAAGTTCTGCGGAAATAAAAGATATTATTAACGATGCAAGCATGGTTTTTGTTACATGCGGGATGGGGGGTGGAACTGGAACTGGCTCTGCAGCAATAATCGCAGAGCAGGCGAAAACCTCAGGTGCATTAGTAATAAGTATAGTTACGCTTCCGTTTGCTTCTGAAGGAAAAATCAGATATGAAAATGCATTGTACGGGTTGGAAAGGCTGAAAAAGCATTCGGACACAGTTATAGTAATTAAAAATGATAAATTACTTACATTAGCTCCGAATCTTCCACTTAATACTGCATTTAGGGTTTGTGATGAAGTACTCGCGGGCGCAGTAAAAGGAATTGCCGAACTCGTTACAAAAACCGGTTTAGTAAATGTTGACTTTGCGGATTTGAAAACGATTCTTGTTCAAAGTGGATTTGCGGTAATAGGAATAGGAGAATCCAACATGGACGCGAAAGCAGAAGATAGGGCAACTATTGCGGTTGAAACCGCACTCAATTCACCTTTACTTGATGCTGACCTTACAGGCGCGAGCAGGGCACTTATAAATGTTATTGGAGGAGAAGATATGACGCTTAAAGAGGCCGAACTCATCATTTCTGAAACAGCGAAAAAAATACATCCAAATGCACATATAATATGGGGCGCACGCGTTGAGCCTAATAACCAAAAATCTAGCATAAAAACAATGGTGGTACTCGCAGGAGTTAAATTTACAAACAATACTAATACAGAATTTGAACTTGGAAATTTGGATTTGGATTTAGTTGGGTGAAAGGTATCTGACTAACAGATCCACATTCTAGTCTAACAGTATCCACATATTGAGATAGGTGGTATTAATCAGACAGTTTCAGTAAGCTAATCTATGAATATTGATGATATATGGATGAAGAGCTATGGATTTTGAAATTATAAAAAAGGCATTTAGAATAATTGCCATTGCAAAGAAACCTGATAATGAAGAGTTTTCAAAAATCGCGAAAATAACCGGTGCAGAAATGATCGGAATAGGTATTATAGGGTTTATTATTTTACTCATATTTGAGTATTTATGATTTTCATCATATTAATACATTGCAAAAAATGAAAAGTTGATAATCGAATTGTCGATTAGCGAAGGATGTTTGAATGATATATATATTAAGAGTAACCACGGGACAAGAAAAGATAGTTATAGAAATGCTTGCGAAAAAGGCAGAAGCTGAAAAACTCGCAATCTATTCATTCGTTGGAATAGAAAACATAAAGGGATATGTATTCGTGGAAGGTGCAAACGAGAACGAAGTAACAAGGTTAGTGCAAAAAATGAAAAGTGTGAAGGGATTTATTAGGCAGCCTGTGGAAATAAACGAAATAGCAAATCTTATAAAAACTACTGGCCAGCAAAGTTCAAGCATAAAAATTGCAGATATTGTGGAAATGACTTCAGGGCCTTTCAAAGGAGAACGAGCACGAGTAATAAAAATGGACGAAGCAAGAGACGAACTTACTGTGGAATTAATAGAAGTCGCGGTTCCTATTCCTGTTACAATAAAATCAAAGACCGCAAAACTCGCGCAGAAAGCAGAAGATGTCGCATGATATTATGGCTTTGATGAGTGATATAGACGTGCTTGATGCAACAGATAAAGGCGAAATCCAAATAAATCCTTTTGATAAGAATCTTCTTGGCCCTGATAGTTTGGATATACGGTTAGGAAATGAAATACTTATTTCTAAAATAATCGGAAAAATCATAGATCCAAATAAACCAAAAAACTTTTTTGCAAGTAGAAAAATAGATCCGTTTACTCTTAAACCAAAACAGTTCGTTCTTGGAACTACGCTGGAAAGAATTTCCTTATCAGATAGTATTGCGGCTCAGATAGAAGGGCGTTCAAGCTTAGGAAGATTAGGAATAATGGTACACATGACCGCGGGGATTATTCACGCTGGCTTCGGAGCAAAAGAACCAAGCGCACTTACTCTTGAGATATATTCAGTAAATCCGAACAGCGTTTATCTGCATACAGGAATGAAAATCGCGCAACTCTCATTTTTTAGATTAAACAGAAAAGTAAGTAGAGGTTATGATTTTATACCTACAAGCAAATATGTAAATCAGAACAAACCGTGCGTGCCGAAAGCAGATTGATAAAAAAATACTATCTCTAAAACTTTAGAAGATTAATTAAAAAAAGTAAAATAATAAAAAATAAAAAGAATGGGGTTTAAACCCCAAATGCAGTTATTGTGCCGTAACTCTCTTAAGGAAGTCCTCTCCAGCTATAATAGTGTCTGCTGCAGTAAGACCAGCAACAATAATTTTATTGCCAACTTTCTTTACTACTTGATTAGTTACAGCAAAATCTATTTTTGCTTCTGGATCAGCCATTGCATCAGCAGTTACTGTATTAACTGCATTACCACCAACCGTGATAAATACACCTGTTGTTGTGTTAGCTACATCCTTATCAAGGACAACTAATTTCTGGTTAACCGGAACTATTTCCTTAACCTCAACAGTTGCTGCATTGTTTGGCATAATTACTGCTTGTATTTTATCTTTTGCAATAGTACAAGTTGCCGAACCTCCAACCGCAGTACATGCACCCACAGTTTCAGTGATGCTCTTAATCTTAACAGTTACATCACCAAATATTTGGGTTTGTCCTTCAGTAAGAGTGTAGTCCGTTGTTGCCGCGCCTTGTTTTGCAGCGCTAGTTGTTGCGAATTCGTATTGCGCATGTGCAATATTTTTCGCGACATCGAAAACTACAGATGATATTTCCATAGATTTAAATTTACTTCCTCTTGGCGAGATAAACTTTCCTTCGTCATATTTACTTGAGGAATAACCAAGTCCAACTGGTATATTTCCTCTAGCGAAAGTTACCTTACTATCGCTTATACTGTCAGCACTATAGAAACCACTAACGTTGTAAAGTACACTCATATTTGTTGGGATGTGCATGTTTGTAGTAAACTTTCCTGCGTCTTCAACAAGAGTAATCAAAGGGTCCATGAAATTACTTAGATTCTCGTCTTTGATAACTATCGCACCTCCCTCCACAACAGTTCCAAGGCTTCCTGCTGTTTTATAAGTTATGACAGCGTTTCCTAAAGTACCAACCTTTATATACTTAGTTGAACCGCTCTTCTTCATAAGTACATCGCCTTTTGATATAGATGCGTTGCCGGTAACGTTGTTTAATAGATAATAAAAGTCCTTACCTTTTCCATTTCCTAATGTGAATGCATCATCAACAGTGCTAGTTACTTTAATGTAACTATTATCACTAGGAAGTGTAATGTCAGTTTGCTCATGCATATTTAAATTTACAGAACCGCCAGTTGCATATTTAAGAGAGTCATAATCTGCATTTTTTAAGTTAAGTCCTTTATAAGTAAGTTTGTATAGTGCATGTGGATCTTCAAGCACATTAATGCTTTTTCCTTTTTCCAAAGAATCTCCAAAACTACTTTTATAAAACAAGATTGATCTGAGCGCATCCGGTGCAGTATAATCTGAGACTCCTGCAGCTGCATCTTTGTTTTTCCACATGAGTTCAACGGTCCAATCCACATTATTTTTATCATCTTTTAAAGACTTTCCATCTTCAAGTTTAAGTTCATGTTCAAGTATAGCAATTTCAGCCCATTTCGCACCTAAGAATAAACCAGGAGCAGTTTGATAAACTCTTATTTTATAAAGTTTTTCGCCGACTCTTTCTTCTATAGTATCTCCAGGGTTAATCTGACCTTGTTTAAATGCAATACCATTCGCGTCAATGTAACTTACAATAGCAGGTGCAACATTAGACCCTCCAACTGGAGTTGAGATATCATCCAATCTTACTTTAAGCACTTTATCGGTGCTGTTAAGCGATTGACCTGCATTTACATAGCCATATACACTCTCTTTTGCAAGTGTTATTGAACCACTGGTAGACTCAACCTTGTCAACTGTATCAAGTGAACCACTACTTGGTTCCATTTCGGTAATAATCCAATCGCTTCCTAAAAGTGATAGGTTAAGTCTGTGCTTACCTGTATATTCAGAACTAGTAGAACCACAGTCCGCCCAGTTTTTGTCGCTATCTGCATCTCTAGTACATACAGGAATACCAGTATGTGTACTTTCATCAAATTTTACTTGATAAACTACAAGACCTATGTTTCCTTCAACCTCTGCATCTGAAGACGAAAATTCAGTTTGTCCTTTTATCCATATTGCTTGGGTTTCAGTATACTTTGGTCCTGTTGGATCACTTATTGTTTTTGATGCAAATGGTGCAAAGTTTTTTCCTATTTTGTAAAGTGCTACATCACTAGTTACAAATCCATTAGTTCCATCTTTATAGAATGGGTTTGCATTTTCATCATTTTCAGATTCAGAAAGTAAGTAGGTATCAATTGATGCTTGAGAATTATTCCTATTTCCGAGCTCTCTGTCTATATAATCAGCAATCAGGGTTGAAAATTCATGAACACCTGTATTGGTTGCTCCTGGAACTGTAACCTCAAGAGTTACTTTTTTGTTTGTTACTGCACAACCTCCAGTTCCACTAGTTGCGGCTGCTGTATTGCATGTTGCATCACTCGCAACTGCTGCTGTTAAGGTCTTTTTCATGTATGCAGAACTTGCAATCTTTGCTGCAATTGCACTTGCAACTACTCCGTCTGAAGCAGCTGCTTTATCACCTAAGACTACCTTTACAATCGGTACACCATTTGCATTTACCAATTCGGTGTTTTCAAACATTAGGCCTGCGAAGGTTACCGAACTGGCTAATATCGTCGCACCTGCAACGATTGCACCGATTTTTTTCAGATTTATTCCTTTCATAGTTTCACCTTATTTTTATTTTAGACTTTTCCCTATTTTTGTCTGCTCAACAGGAAGTTGAACGATTAAAAGGGAATACATGCGTGCAGGAAGCACACATCCTAAATATTTTTGTTTTTTATTCCTTTTTCTTTAGGAATTGACAATACTCAAAAGACAAGGTTTAAAAAGGTTTGGTTAGGATTATAAACATTTGTTTATAAACAAATGAAACGTATTCGTTTTTTGCCATGAAAGAATATGACAATTGCCGTAATTGAAATCATATGTTACGTAAAATCATTCTAACAACTTACGAATGCGCGCAGGATATATATCCTTAATTTTTCCTATTATAGTATCTTCAACTCCGAATTTTATATCTTTATTAGGAATAATCACTAATGCATTCCACTTCATTTTTCTTTTCCATGCAAGGCGCACTCTCCTATGCCCATCAAGAAGAATATTTTGTTTTTTCTTTTTAAGTAAAATTATCGGTACTGAATATTTAGGAAGTGCGTTCTTTATTTCATTCATTTTTTCAATCGCACGATCTTCGGTTTCCTGCCCTGCATAAGTATAATGAATTTTCCCTATCTCATTAGGACAGAGTGTTTTTTCTTTTTTTGTAAATTTGACTTTTGGATAAAGTCCTGAATAAAAATCCATCAACCGCGCGAAAAGGCGCATTTCGTCGTGCATTGAGATTAGTCCATATGGCATATATTATAATTATATATTATAGTTATTAAGGTTTTCGTGCATTTTTTCCAAAAAAAGATCAACAACTATAAAAAATACCTCGCGCTCATTTCACCAAAGTTAAGGATTATAAATATACTAACTTATTTTTTTATTTATGGTTGGCATAGTTGGATACGGTGCATATGTTCCTTCATACCGAATAAAAACTGAAAAAATTACAGAAGTCTGGGGCGGGGACCCAGAAAGAATTATAAGTGGACTTGGAATAATTGAAAAAGCGGTTCCAGCAATAGATGAAGACTCAACAACAATTGCAGTAGAAGCCGCAAGAAATGCAGTTCGCCACGCAGGAATTGATGCGCAAGCCTTAGGTGCGATTTACGTCGGAAGTGAAAGCAAAGTTTATGCGGTTAAACCAACTGCAACGATAGTTGCCGAAGCTATTGGCGCAGGTCCAAAAAACTTAACTGCAGCGGATTTGGAATTTGCATGTAAAGCAGGAACCGCAGGAATCCAAATGCTAATGGGTATGGTAAAGGCCGAAATGATCGAAACAGGAATGAGTATAGGAACAGATACCGCACAAGGAAGACCTGGAGACGCATTAGAATATTCAGCAGGCGCGGGAGGAGCCGCATTCATTATAGGAAATGATAAAGATAGCATCGCAATTATAGAGAATACCTATTCATTTACTACGGATACTCCAGATTTTTGGAGAAGGCCGCACGCAGATTACCCGAGTCATGGAGGAAGATTTACTGGAGCGCCTGCATATTTCAAACACATAATAAACGCTACGCAAGGAATGTTTGAAAAATTAGGAACAACTCAAGCTGACTATGATTATGTTGTATTTCATCAACCAAACGCGAAATTTCCGCTCGAGGTTGCAAAAAAAATGGGGATTCCACAAGAGAAAATAACCCTTGGATTGCTTACACCGATAATTGGAAATACTTATTCAGGAGCAGTAATGCTCGGACTTGCTAATATACTTGATAATGCAAAACCAGGCGATAGAATACTTATGACTTCTTTCGGAAGCGGCGCTGGAAGCGATTCTTTTTCTATAAAAGTTAGTGATAAAATTAATGAGAAAAGAGCGCGACAAATAAAAGTAGCAGATTATATTGCAAATAAAAAATATATCGAATATACAACTTATTTGAAATATAGAAAAAAGTTGAAAACATAAAGTTCGGTTAGTAAGATTAACTTAGTTAATGGACCAATTAAAATAATTTTCTTAGTATTGGATCAGGAATATAATATTTTTTTTTCGTTCTTTTAGTTCTAATCTTATTTTAATGTCGGTCCA
>DYTL01000039.1 GCA_020726005.1 Microcaldota archaeon
GTAGAAGATGTTCGGAATTACTGGTTAAGCACAATCAAAACGTTTTTATATATTGTATGTAATAAATTCAACATTTATATTCATACAAAAAAAGAGCTTTATTTTTGAATTAGATTTTGATCTGGCAATCTGCGGTGCTGAAAAGGGTATTAGAGAAAAAAGTGGATCTTATAGATGGAATAATCTATTTTCATGTTAATGAAGATAAATTTCTTCTTACCAGTAATGAACATTTCAGATGCAAACCAAATGTTGAATTTGTAAAAGAGGATGAGTAAATGATTGAAAAATCCAAAATAAATGAAATAGTCTCTTCTTATAAAAAGCCCGTGATAGCGACTATTTGTTCGCATTCTTCGTTGCAAATATTTCACGGTGCGAAACAAGAAAAACTAAAAACAATTGGAATTTGTTTACAAGGAAAAGAAAAAATTTACGATGCGTTTCCGCTTGCGAAACCTGATGAGTTCATTTTCGTAGATTCTTATTCTAATATTCCTGTATCTGAATTAGTTAGTAAAAATGCAATAATTATTCCGCATGGCTCTTTTGTAGAATACACACGCGAAAAAATAGATGATTTAGCAGTTCCTATATTGGGCAATCGCAATTCACTAATTTGGGAACGTTCTCGTGAGAAAATGTTTAATTGGATTTGTAATACTGGACTTAAAACACCGAAAGTGTATTCGGATCCTAAAACAATTGATCGTACAGTAATTGTAAAATTTTCAGGTGCGAAAGGAGGAGCAGGTTATATAATTGTAAATTCTTATGAAGAATATGTTCAAAAAGTCGATGAGAAAAAAGTTATGGTGCAAGAATTCATAGATGGAATAAGGGCATATCCACATTATTTTTATTCTCCTTTAAATAAAACCGGCTATCCGGTTTCTAATGGGAGCATTGAACTTTTAGGTGTAGATAGGCGAATAGAAAGCAATGCTGATGAAATAGGTAGAGCAATCTACGCAAATGCGTATACTAAAATAGGATTTACAGTAGTCGCAAACGAACCTCTTGTTTTGCGCGAATCGCTTTTGTGTGAATATTTTGAAATTGGAAAAAAAGTTTCAGAGGCAGCAGATAAATTATTTGGAGGAATTCCGGGTCCGTTCTGTGTTGAAACAATTATTACTCAAAATATGGAAATTTACACGTTTGAAATTTCTGCGAGGATTGTCGCAGGAACAAATATTTTTGCAAACTCTTCTCCTTATTCTGTATTTATGAGCAAAAAACCGCTTTCAATGGGAAGACGGATCGCAATTGAAATAAAAAATGCGATGAAAGCAAATAAACTGAACGAAATCGTTTACTAACCGGAAATAATAAAAAGAAATATTGAAATTTATTTGTTTTATTAGCATTTTGTTTTATAAATAAAATTTTCGTATTTTGAATCCTTTCTTTTCAGTAAAACTATTCGGGAAAGAAAATCTTCATCTTGTATAAAATAACTTGGAAGCATTTTCACAATATTTTCTGAATATTTTTTCACATAGTTATGAGTAGGCATGTTTTCAAAAACCAAGCGCTTGCGTGAATTACCTAAAAACATATACCCCTTTATTTCAATGAAATCTACTTTGGATTTTTCAAATATTTTAGCAAAATTTTTCAAATCTTTTTCAGAATTGTTCAGCCATTTTATGAGCGTGTATCTAAGCACAGTGCGACAATTCAATTTAGAAAGCAGAGAAATTGTTTTGTTTAAGCGTTTCCATCCATTAGTATATTTTGGTTTATTGATTTTTTCAAACATTTTTTTATTGCATGCATTCACACTTATATAAAGCTGAGTAGGAAGCGAATCTTCTTTTGCTAATTTTAAAATTGCATTTGGTGATTGTCCATTAGAAACTAAGAAAATACTTCTTACTTCGTTATGATTTCTAAGTTCTTTTATCATTTCAGCTAATTTTGGATAAAGAGTGGGTTCTCCTGAAAGAGAAATCGCCCAGTGTGAAGGAAATAATTTGAAACTTTCTTCACATTTTTCCTTTTGTGCATCATGCGCGCCTTTTAATCCAGAAATTAGTTTTTTCCTTTTTTCTATAATTCCCTTAATTATTTCTTTAGGTTCATCAACCTGTTTTTTACTCATTTTGATGTTTTTCATCCATTCATTTGGACGCCAGCAAAAAATACAATTCTCATTACACCATGCAAACGCAGGAGAAATTTGAGCGCATCTGTGTGTATTTATATTATAAAATTTTTGTTTATAACAAACTCCTTTTCCACGCAATGCTTTCTTTGTCCATGTGCAGATTTGGATTCCTGAATGATTGCCTACTATACCGTAATTAGCTTCCCACTGGATACGCATTCCCTTCGAAATAATAATTTTTGAAGTTTTCATACTTATTTTTTAACACGTATTTTTAAAAGCTATTCTTGAGATGACTAAACGATAGGTGTTTTCAATGTCCATTCGCTCTCCGATAATTGTTGTATTAGGTCATGTAGATCACGGAAAAACGAGTCTTCTTGATGCAATTAGAGGTACATCCATCGCGAAAAAAGAAGCCGGAGACATTACACAGATGATTGGTGCGAGTTATGTTTCCAAAGAAAATATAGACGAAATTTCAAAATCAATTGCTGAAAAAATGAAAATAAAATTAGTTGTGCATGGAATTCTTTTTATAGATACACCTGGTCATGAGGCATTTGTTAATTTGCGGGAACGCGGAGGAAGCATTGCTGATATGGCAATTCTTATTATTGATATTACACAGGGATTCCAACCACAAACAATAGAAAGTTTGAAGATTCTAAAAAATGCGAAAACTCCGTTCTTAATCGCTGCAAACAAGATTGATTTAATTAATGGATGGAAAGCGCGCAATACAAATTCTTGTTTAGATTCACTATCCAAACAATCCGAACATGTGAAGAATAATGTAGATAATAAGATATATGAATTGATTGGTAAACTTTCTGAATATGGTTTTGATTCCGAACGATTTGATAGAGTAACTAATTTTACTAAACAACTTGGAATAGTTCCTCTAAGCGCTAAAACACATGAAGGTCTTGCTGAGATTCTTCTTTTAATTGCAGGGCTAAGTCAAAAGTTTTTGGAAAACGAGCTTTATCTTCATATGGATCAGGGTGCAAAAGGTAGTATAATAGAAGTAAAGGATGAACGTGGGCTTGGTCCAACTATAAATGTAATTATTTACGATGGTGTACTCAGCGAAGGCGATGAAGTTCTTTTTCTTGGAAAAAATGGTGTGAAAAAAACAAAGGTCCGTGCACTACTTGAACCTAATTTAAGTGGTGCAAAAGAAAAATTTATACGCGTAGGACAAATTACTGCTGCAGCAGGAGTTAAAATTTTCGCACCTAATTTAGAGGATGCAATATGTGGTTCTCCGCTTGTTGTAATTAGAGATTACGAAAAAAACAAAGCAGAAATAGAAACACAAATAAAGCAGATTATCTTTGAAAATTCTGGATTAGGAGTAGTAGTGAAAACAGATAGTTTGGGAAGTATGGAAGCAATACTTAAACTACTTAAAGATGCTAAAATTCCAGTAAAAATCGCAAATGTAGGAAGTGTAACGAAAAATGATGTGCTTATTGCAGATAATGTTAGTGTTCAAGACAAATACGTTGGCGTGGTATTTGCATTCAATGTGCAAATTTTACCAGATGCAAAAACCGCAAGTTATGAAACTAAAGTTCCAATAATATATAGTAATATCATTTACAAGCTTATTGATAATTATAATGAATGGAAAACAGAAAAAAGAGAAATTGAAAAAAAGGAGATTTTAGAAAAAATGCCCTGGCCATGCAAAATAAGAGTATTGCCCAATTGTTTTTTTCGCGCAAGCAAACCAGCTATTTTTGGAATAGAAGTTCTTATAGGAAAACTTAGGCCTCATTTTAGAATTATGAACGAAAGCGGAATTGTTTTGGGCGAAATAAAAACAATACAAAAAGAAAAAGAAACCTTATCTATTGCAGAAGAAGGCGCGCAGGTCGCAATTTCAATAGATGAAATAATATTGAATAATGATATCTATGAAGGCGATGTACTTTTTACATATATGACAAAAGACGAACTGAAAAAATGGAAAGAGAAAATTGATGTATTAAATTCTGAAGAAAAAGAAATACTCGCACAGGTTGAAGATTTTGTTTTGGTGCGTATATAGAACCAAAAAATTGCAATAAATTTCTGGCATGAAAAATTCGCAAAAATAACAAACAAAATCCAATTTCGCGGATTGCCGAAGCGCTTTTAAGTAAGTTTATAAATTTATTCTCTTATTCTAAAATTTATATTTGTGAACTTCCACAAACTGAAGCTACTCCTCTTCAGAAAAGGGTGCGTTTTCCTTGAGTCAATTTCAAGGTTTCCGCGAACCCATGGAGACTCAATACAATAAGGTTATGCTATGGTTGAATTTGTATGGAAAATCGGAGGAGAAGCCGGTATGGGTATAATGGCTTCTGGAATTACTTTAAGCAAAGTATTTACAAGAGGCGGACTTAATATAGTGGGCTATCCTGAATATCCTTCTTTAGTGCGCGGAGGCGAAAACACATTCCAAATAAAAATAAGCGATGAAGAAGTGCGTTCGCCGAGTAAAAATAATCATTTGGTAGTTTGTTTAAACAAAGTAAGCGTGGATTTCCTTAAAAATCAAATTTATCAGAACGGTGCAATAATATATGATGAAAACACAACAAAAATAAATCCTGGAGAATTGCGCTCGGATATAAAGTTGTTTAATGTTCCTCTCCTTAAACTCGCTACTGATAATGGCGGAAATATAATTATGATAAATACTGTCGCACTTGGCGCGAGTATTGCAATAATGGGGTATGATATTACTATATTAGAAGAAATGCTTGCGGAGATGTTTGCAAAAAAAGGAGCTGAAGTAATAAGTCAAAATGTGAAAACCGCAAATGCAGGATTTACGTATATAATGGAAAATTACAAATCAGAAGTTAATGCATTTACATACAAAATTTCGAAAAAAAACAATAATAAAAAAATAGTTATTACCGGAAATGAAGCACTCGCACTTGGAGCTGCAATAGGTGGATTAAAGTTCTATTCGGTTTACCCGATGACTCCTTCTTCAAGTATAATGCACTATCTTGCGCAAAAGGAGCTTGATTTTGATATTTTGGTAAAACAAACCGAAGACGAGATTGCAGCAGTGCTTTATGCATCTGGTGCAAGTTATGCTGGAGTAAGAGCAGCAACAGGAACAAGCGGAGGAGGATTTTCACTTATGGTTGAAGCAATAGGAATGGCTGCAATGACAGAGACTCCAATTACTATTTTTCTTGCACAAAGAACGGGTCCAAGTACAGGAATGCCGACATGGACCGAACAAGCGGATTTGAAATTCGTGCTAAATGCGAGTCAGGGTGAATTCCCGCGCGTAATTATCGCTCCTGGAGATGCGACCGAAGCATTTATTCATAGCGCAAAAGCGCTTAATATAGCTGAAAAATATCAAATTCCAGTAGTTGTTTTAAGCGACAAATATCTTTCAGAAACATATTTCTCGTGCGAAAAATTCAATATACACAAAATAAAAATTGAGCGAGGTAGAATAATTACAGAAAATATGAAAGATTTGCCTTTATCTACAAGATATAAACGATACGAAATTACAAAAGACGGGATTTCGCCACGTCCGATTCCAGGAGTTATAGGTGGAATACATGTTGCGAGTTCATATGAACATGATGAAACTGGGTATAGTAGCGAACATTTTAAAACACGTGCAGCAATGGTAGATAAAAGAATGCGCAAATTAGGCTATATAGAAAATGAAATGGATATGCCGAAACTTTACGGCGCGCCTGATGCCGAGATTACAATGGTGTGCTGGGGTTCGCATAAAGGAATCGCTTTAGATTCAATAAAACTTCTTGAAAAAGAAGGAATAAATGCAAATGTACTTCATTTTATTTACTTATTTCCGTTAAATGCGAAAAAAATCAGGAAAATATTTAATAATTTCAATAAAACAATAATAATTGAGAATAACAGGACCGCACAATTTGCAGGTATTCTTAAGGAATATACAGGACTAAAATCAAATTTTAAGCTTCTTAAATACAGTGCGAGACAGTTTTTCGCAGAGGAAATTGCTGAAGAAATAAAAAAACTTAAAGAAAAAAATTGGAAGAGTAAAAAAGAAATTCATATAACCGATGATTTTGAATATGATTACTTTTCTACAGAAAAAATATCATAGAGGATTTACGATGAGCACGATGGAAGAACTTACTACTAAAGAAAAACCGCAATGGTGTCCGGGCTGCGGAAACTTTAGTTTGCATATGGCACTCAAAGGTGCGCTTGCGGAATTAGGTATTCCAAGAGAAAAAACAGTTATATGTACCGGAATAGGGTGTGCGAGTAAAAGTAACCATTACATTAATGTATACGGATATGAATCTTTGCACGGAAGAAGTATTCCTGTTGCGGCAGGAATAAAACTTGCGAATCATGAACTTACTATTATTGCTGAAAGTGGAGATGGTGACGGATATGGGATTGGTTCTGCACATTTTTTGCATTCGTTTAGGCGCAACATAGATATGACATATATCATCCATGATAACGGAGTATATGGACTTACGACTGGACAGGCCTCACCGATGAGCCAAAAAGGAATGAAAACCAAGTCAACTCCGCATGGAAATCTTGAGACGCAATTTAATCCACTTGCAGTAGCAATTGCAACAGGAGGAACTTTTGTTGCACGCGTATTTGCTGGAGATATAATGTACATGAAGGATATTTTTAAGCAAGCGATACTGCATAAGGGCTTTGCGTTTGTGGATGTTTTACAGCCATGCGTTAGCTTTAACAAACTAAATACTTATCAATGGTGGCAACAAAGAATTTACAAATTAGATAACACATATGAATCAAAAGATAAATCTGCTGCATTCGTAAAGGCATTAGAAGAAACTACAAGTAATTATGAGAAAATACCAATAGGTGTTTTTTATAAAGAGGAAAGACCAACTTATGAAAGCGAAGCGCCGCAATTAAAAGAAAAACCACTTGTAAAACATGAACTTGCAATTGATGCAATAGAAAAAGCGATTGATGAATTTATTTAAATAAATTTTTTTGTTATTGTGCGAATTTTGGATTATTTTTTACTTTCTATAACTAATAAATTTAAATAATGTTATGTTTATTATATTTCTGGAGTTGTGGATACAAATTAAA
>DYTL01000040.1 GCA_020726005.1 Microcaldota archaeon
TATTAAAGGAATGGATCTTCCTAAAATTGTGGAAGATACATTAAATGAGAGTGCATACGACGAACGCAAAACGATTTCCATAATAAATCAGATATGTAGACATATCTGCGATCCAAATGGTACCGGAAAGATGTTTATGTCTCAGTTTACATTGAGCGCACAACAAACAGGAGAAATACTTCAGAAAATATTGAAATTAAATAAAACTATTGCGACATCAGCTAATAAACAAGATGCTTTAAAGCAGTGGGATAGTGAAATAAAAAAAATTATTAACGATATTATTACAAACCCTGAAAGTCAGAAAAAGGTATTTAATTGCATAGGTTTTTTATCGCCAGGATTAAAGCCAAAACTTAAATAATCAATTTCGCATCCCCCTTTAATTTAAGATAAAACGCGAAATATTCTGGAACTTCTTTTGTTTGTCCTTTTTCTATTTTTTCCTGAGTAGTATCTCCGATTTCTATTTCTGGAATATCTTCTATTGCACTTATCTTCAACGGATTTGTAGAAAAAGCAAGTGCGTGATGCATTGGTTCAAATTCCGGAAGTTCATCTAACGTAAGGATTTTCGCGCATAAACCAGTTCCTCCGTGTATACTGTTCGCAACGCGTATAAGTTTACTTGTATCCTGAGTTACGTTAGCATCTATATTCACTGTACGCAAAGGCAGTTCAGTTTTTACAATTTCCCTTAGTTTTTTATTTATGTGTTGCGTTCTTTTCGCAAGACTCCAGTTTGCAGAATTTATTCCATTTATAAAAGTTTGCTTCTCTTTTTCGTTTTTAAATATCGTGCTAATTTTTTCTGGTTCGGTTTCAAGTATATGAAGCACTTTTTTTGCAAATCTACCTGCATATCCTGCTCCAGTGGGTAATGGCCCGCGCGTTCTACCTTGTATATCAGTTTGCATAAAAAAAGAATCATATTTTAATCCAATTCCTTTTATATATTCTATAATCTCTTTGCGCTCGTTAGATTTAAGCTTACTAAAGCGTTCATCACGAACATGAACATGAAATCCTCTATTCCCAGAAAAATTCGCAAATATTTTTTCCTTTGCAATACCAAAATCTGAAATAAGGAATTCTTCTATAAGGCGTATTGTATCAGCACGTATTTTATTGAAATTCATTTTGGAAAGATACTTATTTTTAGTTTCAAAATCCAAATCAAAAACCAAATCCGCGCTCAGCCAACCCTTTAGTTCCATTGGAGATGCTTTTGGAAATCTATAATATGCGACACTGTAAGAAACATAAAGCGGAGTATTATTCACTAAAAATGATTTAAATTCAGATTCGCTTCCGAATTTCATATGTCGGACATCTATTTTTTTTTCTATTCCAGCACCGAACTCTCTTTTTTCTATTTCAGGAATATAAAAATCCACAGTTGAATAATATTGGGAAAATCTTTTCAGTACGAATGCAAGTTCCCTATCCATTATTTTACCTTAGCATTTTTTGGTTTTATTTTATATTTCATCGGATTAATTATTCCGCAATTCGCAACACAATAGCCATAACTAAGTACAGAAGAACAATTTGGCATTTTATAGATTCGCTTTCTCGCATGTTCCATTTGATATAATGTAGTTTTTTCATTGAAATCCGGAGTATTGGAAAAAATTTTCATTATGTTTTCATTGTTCATACCTTGATTTATTAAATAAACTACGAGTAGCCATCTTCCAATGTGCCCAATATTTTCATGCTTATTTATAAGTTTGAGTATTGCTTCAATACAAGGCGGATTTTCACCTTCCTTAAAAGAAGTTTGTCGGAGTTCTATTTTTGGAAGAAGCGCGTAAAGTTTTTCAGCAGACTTTTTTATTGCTGATGGAATACTCTGTGCTTCTGGAATTTTTTCTATATATTTTTTCACAGCTTCAGAAATTAGGCGTATACGTTCATGTTCTGTAATAGGCACTTTTCCATGGTCAAGTTCACGTGAAATAAGCTTATAATGAACATCTTTTGGGGCATAGAGGAGAAAATCCACAACGTCTATAAAATATTTATTATTTTTATGTAAAAATGAATTTATTTCGACGTCTCTTGCAAGTAAGAGTATATCTTCCTCATTTTCCTCATGCAAATAGAATAATGTTTTTTTGGCTTCTGCAATAGCATATTTATTTATAAGAAAGCGGTTGCGTATATAAGAAAGTATAATCCTTGCGGATGCATATGAAATTATTTCATCTATTGCATCTTCATTGTGAAGAAATATTTTGCGTTTTATTTCGCCTTTTAATGCAGAACTTAAACGTTCAAAACCGCGCTCAGCCATTGTTTCATTTGCTTCTATACTTTGATTGTGCATTATCTCCTTTGACTTTGAACTAAATGGATACTTAGCTGCAAAAATATAGTCCTTTAGAAAGTAGGCCATAAGTGTAAACACTCTCTATTCTTCGGATTTCTTTCGTATTTTTCAAACAATCCTTTTTATTATAATAATATAAAATAAAAATGCAGGGAGAAGGAATTTCAACAACATCATTTACATTTTCTTTTTGAGTAAAATTCTAAATCGTTTTCTTTAGGGTAAATGACAAAAATTTTTGTCTCGCTACTCGTACGAAACGGTACGAGAGACAAAAACTTTTCTTAGATCTTTCTTTTCTTAAAAGAAAAGGATATGACTTTGAACCTTCGTAGCCGCTAGGACACCAGATATCTTATTAAAGAAAAAATACTAAATTTTTTCCCAAACTTGAGTCTGGCGCGATTGACCAGGCTCCGCCATCCCTGCATAAACAATATAATTATTAAAACAAAAAGAGTTAAAAAGAAACTGTTGTAAATAGGAACTATTTTAAAATTAGACTATATTAAATATAATGCGTGAACAAATTCAAAAGGATATAATAAAGGTGAAAAAATGACCACGAAACTCTCTAGGATGTATGGAATGGATATTTTTACCGATACTGGTAAATTTATTGGAAACGCGCAAGATTTTATTCTTGACACTGAAAGCGGAGAAGTTGTTAGAGTGCTTCTTGAACCACTTCCATCTTCAAAAGATGAAGCAAAAAGAGTACTTAAAGAGAAAAGTGTAATGTATAAGAATGTAAAATCTGTTGAAGATGTAATTGTTGTTGCCAAGGTACAATCAGGCGACTAATTATGGCAAATACAATAATGAATATTCTTAGATTTGTTGCTGCTATAATAATTGGTGGAGGAATTGCTTATTTCTGGATGACAATACGAAATGAAACAGATACTATGTTACTTACAGGAGTAGGAATTATAAGTACACTTATATCATATGCCCTTCTTTATATGTTTGGAAAGGGAGGAGGCAACTAATTTTTTCAGTATTTTCCATTTTTTTAAAAAAACTTTTTGCTAATTTTTTGCTTTTTTTATTACATTCTACTACAACTACTCCATTGTTTGGTTGCCCATAAAGAATTACGCAATGCTTTGGTGCAATTTTCATGAACACAATTGTAGAAAGGTCTTCTTCTCCTTCAACGTAAAGTGCACCTCCTTTTTTTATTAATTTCCTTGCTTTTTTTTCAAGTTCTTTAGTTATTGTGCTAGGTGGGTTTTGTGCAATTAAAAATTTAGGATAGGTATTTTTGATTTTTTCTTTTTCCTTTTTTTCCAATTTAGAGCGCATGTTTCTGAAATCATAAACCGCAAGAAAAGGTTTTATTCCGCATTCAAGAAGCGAAATAGTTACCATATCACCAATTGCAATTATTTTCATTTTTCCATATTTTTTTATAAATTCTTTTAATTGCATAAGAGCACCTAATGGTTTCCTAAGCTCTTTGCGCATTTCTTTTGGAATTATAAACATGATTAATTCATCCCAAGCTGTGCTTTTGCTTCGTTGCTCATTCTATCCGGGGTCCAAGGAGGTTTCCATATAACATGCACATACACATCTTTTACTCTGTTTATAGATTTAATTTTTTCTTCTACTTGCATTGCAAAAAATCCTGCGAGTGGACAACCAATAGATGTTAGCGTCATTTTTACTTCTACGTGCGAAAATTTTTCAATTTTCTTAATTTTAATTTCATAAATTAGTCCTAAATCTACGATATTTATCCCTAATTCCGGGTCTATAATTTCGCGCAAACGTTCAAAAATATGTTTTTTGTTCACTGCCATTTTATTAATATGTATAGGAAATAGATAAATAGGCTGTGGGACATAATTAGGTTTTAACTTTTACAAATGATTACATATACTTGCTTTCCTATATGGTTGATTTTCGAAAAATTTCTACGAAAAAATAATTATTTATAAAATTCAGAAAAAAGTATACTTTACCGTAGTTTGTTGAGCGCGCGTTTTAGATATTTGCGAAAAGCGATGAACTAATTCATAAATTATCAAATCCAACGTGAACTATTATAACTTAACTTTTAAAAAGAGCGACTTCCCTATTAGATATTATGCTCAAAAAAATCAAAAATGAGATTTCAATTTTGCTTTCAAAAACTACTAGTATAAGTGAAAATAAAATATTTGCATCACTTGAAATACCGAAAAACAATGTTGGGGATTTGAGTTCTAAAATAGCTTTTGGTTTAGCAAAAGAACAAAAAAAAAGCCCAATTGAAATTGCAAAAGAGATAGTTGCGAAAATTCCTGAGCATAAATACATTGAAAGAACGGTTGCCGTAGGACCATATATAAATTTCTTTTTTTCTCATGCATATTTTAATGAAATTGCAAAAGAAATTGCAAAAAATCCTGATTATGGAAAACAAGACGGAAAAAATGAAAAAATAATTGTTGAATTTCCCTCTGTGAATCCAAATAAACCATGGCATATAGGACACTTAAGGAACGCTTTGCTTGGAGATTCAATTGCGCGTATACTCTCATTTAGCGGAAAACGCGTTGAAACTATGGATTACATTGATGACTTGGGATTGCAGGTTGCACAAAGTTTTTACGGGTATTTAAATTCAACAAAAAATCCTGATAAAAAATTGGATCATTGGATTGGAGAACAATATGTACATATCGCATCGGAAATTGAAAAAAATCCGCAAATAGATAAAAAAATAAGGGATTTGCTTAAAAAAATTGAACATGGAAATAATGAAATTGCTGAAAAAGCGCGCAAATTGAGTGAAGATGTAGTAAAAGCACAATATGAAACAAATTTTGCACTTGGAATTTATCACGATGTACTAATTTTTGAAAGTGACATAACCAGAACAATTTTTAATAAAGGAATGAAAAAACTTAAAACAAGTAATGCAATTCATTTGGAAAAAGAAGGAAAAAATGCCGGTTGTTTGGTTATTCAGCTTGGAGAAAAGTTTAAGGAAATGAAAAATGACCAAAAAGTACTTATACGAAGCGATGGAACCGCAACATATATAGGGAAAGATGTAATATTTCAACTTTGGAAATTTGGATTGCTTTCAGATAATTTTGAAGTTTATTCTGATTTTATAAAGCAACCGAATGGAAAAATTGCTTATAAGACCTCTTCTAAAGGAGAAAAAATGCAATTTGGGAAAGCTGATGTAGTTATAAATATTATTGGAACCGAACAAAGTTATCCGCAAGAAGTAATTAAAGAAACTTTTTCAGCGCTTGGATATGTTAAAGAAGCACAAAATTTTATTCATCTTGCATATGAACACGCTGTTCTTCCAAAAGGAAAATTTTCTGGAAGAAAAGGAACATGGATTAGGTATACAACAGATGAATTCATAGCTGAAGCAAAATCACGCGCATTAGAAAAAATCACAAAGGAAATGAGTGAGATAGATAAACAAGAAACCGCGGAAACAGTAGGAATTGCAGCAATAAAATTTTCTTTTTTAAAAACTAGTCCAGAAAAGAAAATTATTTTTGATTGGGATATTGCGCTTTCGTTCGAGGGAGATTCAGGTCCATATCTACAATATGCATACGTGCGCGCACTCGGAATTTTAAGTAAGTGGAACGGAGAAATAAATTCACTTTTTGCTAGTGAAGAATATAATAATGAGGAAAAAATGCTCTTAAATCAAATTTCTATTTTTAGTGAAGTCGTAGAAAGAGCAGCCATGGATTTAAGACCGCATTATATCGCGGATTATACACTTAAACTTGCAACTTTGTTTAATAAATTCTACACAAAAAATCAAGTACTCAATGCTGAAGAAAAAGATAAAATAAAAAGATTAACAATAGTTGCTGCTTGCACGAATACACTTAGAAATGCACTTTATTTATTAGGAATAACCGCACCAAAACAAATGTAATTATTTATGTTCTTATTTTGTTTAAGGTTTCCTTAAAATCACGCGTAAAACCGAATTTCTTAAAAAAGTTTAATATATTTTTTACATCGCGCTCTAAAAATTCTTCTGCTTTTGGATGAGAAAGAACAATTCCCTGCCCAAAATCAATAAGATATGGAATTTTGTTCTTTGCAATCATAATATTATATTCGCTTAAATCCGCATGCACTAATTTTGCCTTGTACATTTTTTGTATATTTTGGATTATTGCATCTAAAAAACATTCTTTGCACACTGTTTGTATAAGTTGAGGGTATGGAAGTCCATTCTCACCTAAAAAACTCATTACTAAAACATTGCCTTCTAAGAAAAACGGTTTTGGTGCGTTAACTCCCGCCTGTTCGCAGATTTCAAGATTACTAAATTCTTTTCTTGCAAATAGATAAACCACCTCCCTTTCGTTCCATCTTATATTTTTGAAGCGTGAATCACCTAAAATATATTTTTGTTTTCTAAAAAAAGGAGAAGTCATAATTTTATATATCTTTATTGCTACGTTTGCTCCTGAAGGAGTTGTTGCTTTAAATATGTTCGCTTCTTTTCCAGTAGAAACAGGATAATCCAAATTGCTAATTATTCCTTTTTTCATTATTTTAGAAATATGTAGAAGCGTGCGCTTATCAAAGACCTCTTCTTCTATTTTCTGGCGTTCCTTAAGCTGATAATTTTCTTTTAGCGGTTTCTTTTTAGTTCTTGAAGATTTGTTCATAGTTTTTTATTATTGCTATAATACTTAATCTTATCGGATAGATCTCAAATCAGTAATTCCGAACATCTTCTACAACTAAACCATTCGCGCGAACC
>DYTL01000041.1 GCA_020726005.1 Microcaldota archaeon
CTGCTTCAGGTCCAATGTTTCCTAATCCTAATTTTGTGAAATTCTAATGAGTCCATAATATCAGCTCTATGTTTTAGGTTTCACGTTATGACGATATGGTAATCCGAAACTGGAAACGGTTTTTTGGTATTGGGCTCGCGCGGAATCGGACCGCGATTCTTTACCGTGTCAAGGTAACGTCTTACCATTATCGGCTATGTTAGAAAATTTGTCTATGTCAAAGCTTTCGACTACGAGCCCACAAATGATATGTTGATTACAAACAATTTAAACCATTTTGATATTACGCAAATTTTAATTTTACTTTATCGCCGTCTTTTTTCATAAGTTTATTTTTTAAATTGATAGCTGAAATTATTTCGATTATTTCAGAGGGATGATGAGTGCGCAGCGGAATTACAAGTGCGCATTTTATTCCGTTAAGCGTACAAGGATAAATGAACAAATCTCCAAACGTTCTCTCTCCTTTTTTGAATCCGTTTATAATAACAGGTTCAAAATTTTTTATGTAATACGTTTTCTTCGCTATCTCACTAGATAAAAGTTTTATATTAAGTGTTCCCTTATAAGGAATAAACCCAATCTTTTCCTTAATTTGCTTTTTATATTCTAGAAATGACATGTAATATCTTCCTTCTCCAAGTCCAGAAATTATTGTTCCAGAAATTGTTAGTATATTTTTTTCAAATAGCTTCTTAAGTTCTGCATAGATTGAATATATCTCATCTGATCCATTTTTAGTAATTGTGAGCCCGTTTTTCGTTTTACTAATAAGTTTATCATTTTCCAATTGCATAATTCTGCGCGATACATTCTGTTGGCTCATTCCAAGCATTTTTCCAAGTTCAGTAGTAGTAATATGTAGTGGTTGAATATGCGCATTCTTTTTTAGCAAAAGCAAAAGTATTTCGTCCATATAATAAATCTATAGATTACTTCTTTTTAAGCATAGGTAGTGTTGCGTAACCCTGAAAAATTTTAGCAAAAATTTTTCATGCGAAATGCTTTTAAGATGAATAACCATACTACATATGTGATGACATGAACAACCTCTGAAATGAATGATGAGGTCAACAGCGTCTGATATTTGTGGCATAAGGTGAAAAGGCTAATGCTAAAAAACAGTGGAATATTGCAGAAATTTTTCTATAAAGTATTTTCCAATTCTAATTTTATCGCTATAAGTGCAGTGTTTTTCGCACTTCTTGCATATTTTGTATATAACTATGATATTTGGGTTTCGTTCGGACTTTTTATTTTTGTGTTTTTCATGAATGAAGCATGTTACATAGTTATACGAAGGGACATACAAACGCGCAACAATATATTTGTAAATGGAATTGCAAACCGAATAGTTGAATTTTTCATAATTCTTACCTTATTCAAAGTACCAATTCCATACACAGTTCCATACATAATCGTGCAAAAAGATATATGGCTTTTGATTGTGCTCTTTTTTGGAACAGGAATGACCAGTTTTGTTAAGGCGTATGCCGAATATACTGGAGCAGTAAAACACGAACATGTAATGGAAATGCCAGGAATGCTTGAACGCACAGAGAGAAGTTTTCTTCTTATAATCGTTTATTTATTTATTTTAATTAATAATGAGTTTTCATCTGCAGTAGTATTAATGTTTGCAGCAGTGCTTTCCTTCCTTACTTTTATTGAAAGATTCATAAATGTTATATACTCAAAAAATTGAGGATTAAATATGGAAAGTAATGAGGAAAAAATAAGTATTGTAAAGCAGAGCGTAAGAGGAGGTATACTAAATATATGCGCAGCAGTAGTTTCAAAAATAAGCGGATTGCTCTTTTATATTCTAATTTTAAGATTTATAACTCCTGCTGAAGGAGGAGTATATTTTCTTTCAATGGCATTTGCATGCATAATCGCAGTAATCATGGTTTTGGGAGTAGGTGATTCGCTTGCACGGTTTATTCCATATTATGAAGGAACAAAAAAACAAGATAAAATAAAGTCGCTTGTTTTTACAGCGTTTGTTTCATTTTTAATATTTTCAATTTTAATTCTTTTCCTTGCTCATCTCGTAAGCGACGTTATAACAACGAATTATAACAAAGAGCTTGGGCATGTTCTTACAATAACATTATTTATAAGTATTGCACTTTCACTTAACTCTATCCTCATATGTACGTTATTAGGTTTAAAAAAATTTGGGGAATGTGCACTCTATTCAGCGGCTCTACCAATTTCAAAGATAGTTTTTGTTGTTGGGTTGTTTTTGCTTTCAACAAAAAATCTTACATCCGTGCTTAACGCAACATTTTGGTCGGTTGCAATAGTGGATATAATAATGCTTATATCAATATTCATTAAGCTTGCAAAATTCCCAGGTAAATTTACATTACTTGAATTCAAAGACATTTTAGAAACTGCTTCGTACGGAATTGCGACTGCGTTCAACCAATTCTCATCGTTTATAATGGGATATACGGATACCCTTGTGCTTGGGTATTATATATCATCAGCAATAATAGGAGCATATAATTCTGTTATGAGTATAGCAAGAACTGCGATGCACACAATTTCATCACAGATTTTTTTTGTGTTAACATCTATGCTTTCACATTTGTATGGAACAAAATCCGAAATTTTCGGACCATTGGCAAGTAATGCAGCAAGATGGAGCGCATATATAACTATCCCATTCGTAGTCCTTACCCTCTTTTTTGCAAAAGAATTTATGGAAATCTTTTTTCCGATTTATGTAAATTATTACTGGTTATTTTATATTATTGTTCCTGGCATTGCAATAGGAATATTATCTTATCCTGCAAGAAGCGCGCTTTCTGCAGTAGGAAAAACAGATTTACTTTTCAAATCTTCGTTTATTGGAGTAATTTTTAATCTTGTACTTAACTTAATTTTAATTCCTATTTATGGAGTTTGCGGTGCAGCGATTGCAACTGCAATTTCATATACTATAAGCGAAATAATAGCACTTTTTTATGCAGGTAAATTCGCGAAATTTGAGTTGCCGCGCATGATTTTGAAAACTACTATACCAACAATCACTATGTTGATTGCTCTATTACTTTCTTATGGATATCTTTTTAATTTTTCAGCGCGCGGTATGTTGTTTGAAAGCATAGGGGTTGCACTCGCATCGTCAGTTTCGCTTTTTATTTATTTCATTCTCCTTATAAAATTAGGTGGTTTAAACAAAACAGATTACACGCTTATTGAGAAAATAATCCAAATTATCAAAAACATGGCGAATCAGAAAAGAAAATTAGCGGTTTAGTTATCTATCCTATTGTTGATTCTTTTTGCATCAATTGTGTTTGTCCTTCAATTTGTATAGTTCTAAAATACTGTTTGAATTTATCAGTTAAAAATAATCGGTTACTTCTTCCAGCTTTAACTTGTTTTACAAATCCATTTTGTACAAGTTCTTGCACATTTTGGTAAATCTGCGAACCGATTTTGTGCGCAACTTCACTTTTTATTATTCCATCATGTTTTGCAATATATGCAAGCGTGCGCAATGCGGTTTTGCTAATTTCAAATTGTTGTGCAAACACCTTTACTTTACTTGCGAACTCATCTTTTATTCGCATAAGCCATTTTTCATCTATTTCAACAATTTCAATTGGGCTTCTTCTTACTTCGTATTCATTCTTAAGTTCTTTTAACATTGCTTTTACAAAACCTGGTGCCGCAAGACCAACCAATCGCGCAAGCTCATCGAGACCAACACATCGTGCGGAAATAAAAAGCGCACTTTCAATTATTTTTTTTTTATCTAATTCCATAATAATCACGAAAATTTTGCAATATATGCGAAACCAATCGCGCAACCTCAAGACCAATACTTTGTGCAGAGATAATACGGCAGATATTTGTATTACATTATGCGAGCAAGCATATTTTTCTTATTTATATTAGAATTTGTATCTTCATATCTACTCACAAATCTAATACTGAAAAATTTTTCATACTATAAATTTATCGCAATTTTCTGATTGTATCATCTTTTCTCTAATTCCATCTCTTTTTTTAGTAATTTAGTAAATTCAATATTCCAATTCGCTTGCGCAACTTTGAAATCTACACTTCCATTTTCAGTTTCCAACTCTCGAAGAATTCCATTCGCTGTGTTATTGCATCCGAAAACAAAATCTATTTCAAGCAAGCGCGAATTATTCAATTTCTCAGATGCATTATATATATCGCTAAACACTTTACTTTTGAAGAATGCCTGAAGTATATATTGTTCTGGAGTTATACTTGTATTTTCTGCTCTTCTTTTGAGTGCAGGTGGGATAAATTCGATTTGCATTTCTTTTTCCATTTTATTAACATTTAAATTGCTTGAATCCCAGGAACTCGCTTCAGAATTTTTAATAAATTTTGGTACGAGTTTGCACGTTTCTATACTGTTTCCTTTTTCAAGTCTGAAAACTTCGGTAAAATCTTTTTTTTCTTGATCAGATTCGTAAGAAAATCCTAAAATTCTGTAAACTCTGCTTTTTCTTCCAAAAGTTAATTTTGAAAGAAAACAGTATCTATCAGTAGCAAGCATGCTTGCAGCTGGAATTCCAAAAACAAGTTCAAGTCTATCCTGAATATCTTTAAGTGATTCTGCATGCAAATTATATAATAAGAAAACACCTGGTTGAGTGTTAAGTAAATTGATTATTCCCTGTACGGCAATTCTACTTCTTACTTCATTAATAATTATAGCTGCATCCCCCATTCTAAGAAGTGCGTTTGCCATACTAACAAGATCTAATTCTTTGCTTGTTTCTGAATCAGAACTTTGAACCCTTGCTGCACCAATATGAAAACCGCGTTTTCTGAACGCACGTACAGGTATTTCTTCAATATCCTGAATTGGAATTATCCTTTTTTTTGCCCCTATGGAAAGTATTTTCGCGGCTGTGAATGCTGTTTTTCCGCATCCTTTAAGGCCAAGTACAGCTTCGCTTGAACCAAGTGTTACCATTACATCATCATAACCAGCGAAAAAAGGCGTGAGACTTCTAAATTTAAAATATTTAGGATAGGTATATGGGTTTTCCTGCATTATACGCAATGCTCCTTGAAGTTCGTCAAATGTTGCCGGTGGTCTTTGTAAATGGCACCTCATATCTAATCTTTTCAAAACCACATCTACTATTGGATTATTTTCATCAAATTTACGCACTCCTTTTTCAGAAAGCACAATGTGCTTAAATGCATTGTCAAGAAGTTCGCGATTATAACTAAAAAGTGTATGGCATATTCCATACTTGCGGTGCTCTATATAAAGCGGCGAATTTTCACTGTCAATATAAATATCCGTTATGTTATCTTTGTCTAATGCAAGATTTTCTAACGGTGCGCCAATTCCAACTACCCATGCTGCAGCTTCCCTACCCATTGCAATTGCTTCTTTTGGAGTAATAGAAATATTATGTATAATTGCTTCATCTAAGAAATATTGTCGATATTCCTTACTTTTAAGTTCAAAAAGCACGCGATAATCAACGCTTTCAAAATTCTCTTTTCCTTGTTCAACTATTACGCGTTTAAGCATTTTCAATAGCTCTGATGAAAGATTTGTTATGTACGGATTCCGTTGAACATAAAGCGATACATCGCTTCCTGGAACATTATAAAGCTGTATTTCTATCCCATATTTAAGTTTATAATTTGCCTCCGCATCTTTAAGCGGCTCAGCTGTCGGAGGAACATCAAAAACTATTGAATTAACAAAATAAAGGCTTTTTAAACCAGTGAGCGAAAGAAATGCCATTCGCATATCTCCGGTTTTTTTCGTGAGAGCATAGAGTTTAGTTTCAATAAATTTTTTTAGTATTCCATTAATCCAGGCACGGAATGTTTGGTATCCTTTTACATAGACCTGCTTTTCAGGCATTGTTTCATTGTAATTTGTAAGCGTATTTTCAGCCATAATTGGATTCATGAACATGTATTCGTAGAATTGTCTAAGGGTTTTTCTTCGTAGTTCATAATGATCGTCTTGTTTCATTCCGTAGATCTCTTCTTGAAACATTATAGTTTCAACTTGCCTGATTTTATTCGCGTATTCTATAAGTACTGCTGTTTTTGATTCATCGAGTTCAATAATCATTTTTTCTTCATATGAAATTTTCGTTATTGTACCTTCTATTGTTGCAAGATCCTTAAGATGTATATTCAAAAATTCCGGTGAACCGAATTCGTATGGACATTTGGATAAATCAACTATCGCTTTTGTTCCTTCAATATACGCATTGCACATATATAAAGTTAGAAAGCGAAATTTTTAAATGTTTTTAGCGAATTTATGTAATTTCAAAATCGGAAGGTTTTTATTTACTTGCGGATTTACTGTTAATAATGTCTAATATAATAACATCAAAAATAATAGAGGAAAAAAAACCGTCATCTTTGTTTAATTTGCTTCATATTGCGCTTGATACTTACGATGATATTTTTTCGGATTTTGATCCTTCGGCGTATAGCCATCGCGTGCTTTCCGATGATTTTCTTAAGGAAATACAAAAACGATATGCTGAAACTAAGTACGGTGATATAGAATTAAAATTTTCTATTCCAAGTGCGCGCCGCTCCATTAAAACCGAAACTCTAATAAAAAAAAGATTGAACGAATACTTTCAAAACCAGATAAATCTACTTGATATAGAGATAAGTAATAGAAAGCGCACTGGCAGTATATATTTTTTTACAGGGTTTTTCGTACTTCTATCTCTATTTATAGTTTATTCCTTGGATAAGTTCCTATCTTCACACGCGCGCGAAATAATTACGCTAATACTTACTCCACTTGGTTGGTTTGGTATGTGGGAAGGATTAAATTTACTCATACAGGCACCAATAAAATATGAAGATCAGAAAAAGTTCTATCTAAAATTTTCAAAAGCAAATTATATTTTCATAAACGAAGAAGATTTCATAAAAGAATTAGTTGAAATAGAGAAAACCGAAATCGCGAAAATTTAGTT
>DYTL01000042.1 GCA_020726005.1 Microcaldota archaeon
AGTATTTGTTCGTAATAGATCCGTCTCAGAAGAAATTATAGAAATATTAAATATTTTTGTATCCAAATTAGATAAAATAAACGAAGCATCCCAAAAATTATCTAAAGTTGGATGTGAGTGTTTGTTGAATGAAATAATAACAAACGCTTATCAATTAGGAGGTGACAACAGCATAGATAAAATATGTAACCAGGTTAACTCACATAGCGGCCCTGTTACATGATATAACTCTATTTTTTTTCAAACATTTCTCTTATTTTCTTTCCTATTATTTCAATCTGATGTTCGCCTAACTCTTTTCTTTTTTGCAATAGATTCGGGCAACCGTTTCGCGCTTCAACCATCCATTCTTTCGCGAATTCACCATTTTCTATTCTTTTAAGCGCATCTTTCATCCGCTGTTTTACAGATGCGTCAATAATTTTCGGGCCGGTTGTGTACTCGCCCCATTCTGCAGTATTTGAAATAATAGAATTCATTTTTTGTATTCCGCCTTCATACATTAAATCAACAATCAATTTCAATTCATGTAAGCATTCAAAATAAGCCATTTCAGGTGGATAGCCAGCTTCAACAAGCACTTCAAAACCTGCCTTAACTAATTCTACAGTTCCTCCACAAAGAACAGTTTGCTCACCAAATAAATCTTCATATGTTTCCTGTTCAAAAGTACATTCAAGCACTCCTGCGCGCGTAAATTTCATTGCTTTTGCCATTGCAAGCACAATTTCTTTAGCGTTTCCTGAAGGATTTTGTTTTATAGCAACTAATCCAGGAACTCCAAAACCAGCGAGATATGCTTTTCTTTCTTCAGATGCAGGTGCTTTTGGCGCGACCATTATTACATCAACATTAACTGGAGGAACAATTTGTTTATATACAATATTGAATCCATGACTGCAACTAAGCGTTTTGCCTTTTTTCATGTATTTAGCGATATGTTCTTTATAAACTGGACCATGATGTTCATCAGGAAGAAGAATATGAATAATATCTGCTTTTTGTACTGCTTCGGAAATTGAAAAAACGTTGAATCCATCTTTCTGCGCGCGCTTCCAGGATTCGCCATTTTTCCTTAATCCAATAATTATATTAATTCCGGAATCGCGCATCATTTGCGCTTGAGCAGAACCTTGATTTCCATATCCAATTATAGCAATAGTTTTGTTATTAAGAATTTCCATATTCGCATCTTTATCATGTAAAACTTCAACCATTTTTATCCCCCCATATTTTTTATAGCCACTAAAAATATTCTATTGAATACCAATTCAACTTTTCCGTGTTTATCTGCCTGTTGAATAAATGCATTTTTTACAATCTTATCCATATTTATTTCCTGCAGCATTTTATATTATCGTAAAATATTACAATACATTAAGCGCCTTTCTATATGCTTCCACGCTAACAAGCACTATATCGCTTCCAAGTGCAGAAGAAGTAAGCTCTTTTTCTTCTTTTCTTACGCGTACGTTTACCCGAACGTTCGCGTTGCTTCCTCCTGTAATCGCATCAACATGATAAGAAACAAGTTCGATATTCTGATTTCCAATTGCATTGTCTATTGCTCTCATTGCTGCATCCACAGGACCATTACCTATAGCGGCACCAAAAATAAGATCTTTTGCGTTTTTAATTCTAATTCTTACATAAGCGTTTGGAGTAATCCTATTTCCTGTACTTACTTGTATCTCTTCAAGAATTACATTCTCGGCCTTTCCACTTTCGTTTATTTTCCGAACTAACATTATAAAATCCGCATCGCCTACTTCTAAACCCAATTCACCCATATTTTTAACCATGGACAAAAGCTCGGCTTTTTTTTCTTCTGCAACACTAAGCCCAAGTTCTTTAAGCTTAAATTCTACGCTTTTTTTTCCGGAAAGTTTACCTAAGGTTATATCATGCTTTCGTCCTATAAGTTTAGGTTCAAAAAGTTGGTAAAGCCATTGGTTTTTGAACATTCCGTCAACATGTATACCTGATTCGTGTGTAAACACCTTTCTTCCAATTACTGGTGTATTCCACGCAGGATAAAGATTAGAATAACCTGCGACAAGTTTTGAAGTTTCGTACATTTTGTCCAATTTTACTGTTTCTATATTATAATGAAACTTAAGATTAAGCGCTACCTGCTCTAATGGACAGTTTCCTGTTCGTTCTCCGAGTCCGTTTATAGTGGTATGAAGTTTGTCTGCACCAGCACTAATCGCTGCAAGCGTATTCGCAACTGCAAGTCCTGTATCATTATGTCCGTGAAAGGAAAGCCCCATTTTAAGTTCACTTTTTAAATATTCGTAGAGCGAACGCGTCTTTTCTGGAGTCAGTCCACCTACAGTATCGCATATACAAAACGCTTCCACTCCAACTTGTTTTGAATTTAATGCGATATTCTTAAGGAACTTGAAATCAGCCCTGCTCCCATCTTCGGCCATAAGCTCTACAATAAGCCCGCGCTCTTTTGCATATTGTGCACTCTTTACTATTTCTTCAAGTGCATTTTCCTTACTCATTTTAAGTTTTTCTGCAATATGCAAATCTGATGCAGGAAAAACAAGTCCGATAACTTCGGCTTCGGCTTCGGCTACTGCATCTATATCCATCTTTACTATTCTTGCAAAAGATCCGATTTTAGCTTTTAATCCAAGTTTAGTTATTTCTTTTATTGTTTTGATTTCTGTTTTGCTATTTATTGCGGTTCCTGCTTCAATGATATCCACACCCAATTCATCTAATTTTCGGGCTATCGCTATCTTTGCTTCGTGTGAAAATCTTACACCTGGAGTTTGCTCTCCGTCTCTAAGCGTAGTATCAAATATGCTTATTTTAGGTGCGAAATTTAATTTGGGTGTTTCTAAATTCATAACATAATTTATAGTAGAAATATTTTTTAACCCAAATTACGCAAATTGATCGTTTTAGCGCTCAATAATTGATGTAATCGAACGCGTTTCTTCGCTTTCGCTAGTTAATTTTAGGAGCTTGTTTCGCACTACCAAGGCACGAACTTTGTTTAGTTTTTCTATTATTTTGTTTTAGGCAGAGTTGTTCTTCTTTGCAAACATACGTTGACGTCTGTATAACTCTCGTTCCCTTTCTTATTTGACACTACATAGATGTATGTACTCTTTCTAACTTTCTTCTTTCTCAGAAAAGTCATACTTCTATTTTTGACACTACAAAACCAAAAAATCAGCGCGTTCGTTCTCGAAATCGATTCGTTATAAAAATTAGTTTAATGCGAATTTGCGTAAGTTAGGTTTTTAAATGATTTGTATATGTGATTTAATGGATACACATGAAAATCTATCCCCTTTAGAAACGTGTAATTGACATTTTATATATAACTGAAAAGTTGATCCGCTTAACTTAAATTAAACTTCGGTTATTACTCTTGTTCACGCAAAATCCTATTCGCGCCCTTTAGAAATGCATGCACACACGCAAGTATTGTATCGTCATTCGTTGCAACTACGGCAAATTGTTTTTTCATTTTGTCCTTGAAAGTTATTGATACTTGTGCAATACCTTTTGAGCTAGCAGATATTGCCTTTACCTCAAATTCCGCAATGTTCATGTCAGGCACAATCACAGCGAATGCATTTGCTACCGCATCAATTGGTCCATTACCAACAGCAGCAATTGTTCTTTTTATTCCAGCAATATCAAATTTTATTGTTGCACTAGGAATGAGTTTATTCCCGGTTAATATGTGTACATCATCAATTTTTACTACGTCTCCTTTTTCTCCGCTCAAGTTGGTCACGCTTTTTACTATGGCACGTAAATCTTCTTCATCCACTATTTTTTTTCTGTCTGCGTGCGCTTTCACCATTTCTACTATTGCTGTAAGTTGCTTCTCATTTATATCATAGCCGGCTTTTTTTAGTTCGGCTCCAATTGCATGTTTTCCTGAATGTTTTCCGATAACCATTACGCTTTTCTGACCTATTTTTATAGGATCCATTATTTCATAAGCCATTGGATGGCTAAGTATGCCGTGTTGGTGTATTCCTGCTTCGTGCGCAAATGCATTTTCGCCAACTATTGCTTTATTGCGCTGTATTATCATTCCCGTACTTATACTAACTAACCTGCTTGTGAGGTATATTTGATTAAGAACAATATCAGTATAAACATTAAGGTCTTTTTTTCGCGTATCCAATATCATTACTATTTCTTCTAATGAGCAGTTTCCAGCACGTTCGCCAATTCCATTAATTGTGCATTCTATTTGATCCGCACCATTTTCAATTGCAGCTAATGAATTCGCAACCGCAAGCCCGAGATCATTATGACAATGTACACTTATTTTCGCTTGATTTATATTTAGTACATTCTCTTTTATTCTCCTAATCATTTTTCCATATTCGCTTGGAATTGCATAACCTACAGTATCAGGAATATTCACTGTTGTTGCGCCTGCTTCAATCACCTTTTCCACAATTTGGTGAAGGAATTCTGATTTTGTTCTGCTCGCATCTTCTGGACTAAACTCAACATTTTCGCAGTAGTTTGCTGCATATTTTGTATATTTTACTGCATCTCTTATTATTTCTTCAGGTGTTTTTTTCAGCTTGTATTGCATATGTATTGGAGAAGTTGCAAGGAAAATATGTATTCTTGGTTTTTTCGCATCCCGCACTGCTTCCCAGCATCTATCTATATCTTTTTCAACACATCGCGCAAGACCGGCTATTTGTGGCCTTTGCACTTCTTTTGCTATTGCATTTACTGCTTCAAAATCCCCTTGTGAAGCAATAGGGAAACCGGCTTCAATTACATCCACATTAAGTTCTTCGAGCTGTCTTGCTACTCTGAGTTTATCCTCTAAAGCCATAGTACATCCAGGGCTTTGTTCACCATCCCGAAGCGTTGTATCAAATATAATTATCTTTTTCATTTTTTCACTTTAATACCTACTTGAAAATGAAAAATTGGAAATCGAAACGTCGATTTACAGAGTTTCATTTTTATATTTGTCTATTTTATTCTGTTATCCTGAAATGATTTTAATTATGTCTCCATCTTTAAGAATATAGTCTTTACTAATGTGCATGTTTCTTTTTGCATCCACCGAAGAAATAAAATTCTTTGCAAAATCAGTATGTACTTTTGCAGCTAAATCCACAGGCGTGGAATTTTTTGGAAGTAGGAAAACATTTGGAAGAACTGCTCCTTTCCTATCGCTCCATTTGTGTTCGTCTTCAACAGGATAAACTGCAATCATACACAACATTTCATTTACTGCCTTTTCAAGAACATTCTGCACACCGGTAGTTCCATTCTGCTTTAAATATAATGCTATTTTTTCCAATGCTTTGTGTTGTTCATTATTTGCGTTTATTATCCTGAATTCCGAAGAACCGGGAATATATTCTATCACGCCGCTTTTTGCTGCTTTTCTGAGCGCGAGTTCATATACAGATGAGCAGAAAATTATCCGCGGAGCAAATTTTTTCTTTAACATTGATATGTTTTCTGTGCTTGCCGAATCAGCTTTGTTTGCAGCTATTAAAATAGGCTTTGTTTTACTTACTTCTTTAGCAAAAACTAATCGTTGCCCTTCGTCCCAATCCAGTATTTCGTGCAGTCCAATTTTATTAATTATTGTTTCAATGTGTGCACTATCTATTTTCATTGAATTGAAAACATCATAAATCGCTGAAATCGATTTTCCTTTAACTTTGCTCCAATTTCTCTCCAAAATTCCAGCAATCCAATATGTTATTTCCTTTTCTAAAAATTCAATTTCTTTTGCAGGATCACAATCTTCAGCTACATTTCCTTCTAAGTCGCTTTTTCCGCTTGCGTCTATAACCTGTATGAGTGCATCTGCCTGTCGTAAATCATCTAAAAATTGCAGACCTAACCCCTTTCCTAAGTGCGCTTCAGGTACTAATCCCGCAACATCTGTGATTTGTATTGGAACAAATCTAATTCCGTTTATGCACAAGGAATCACGCGGTTCACATTTGTTTCCAAGAATTACGTGCGGACATTGTTTTCTTACATATGCAATTGCTCTATTTGGTTCAATTGTTGTGAAAGGAAAAGGTGTAATTTTCGCATCTACCATAGTTAGCGCAGAAAAAAAAGTACTTTTGCCTGCATTCGGTTTTCCAACAATTCCGAGCAAAATTGACATGCGAAGTAACCTTTTCAGATATAATCACAAGGTTTATTTTATCTTATTTGAATTCCAGATATATATCCATTCTTATTTACAATTATTTCGTACGAACTGTTTTCTGAAATCCAAATCACTTTCCATCCTTCAGAAACTTTGCTAACTTCTGGAACTGCATTCACTGCAATTATGTATTTATGTATATTTTCCGTTCCTGCAAGTGTGTGGCTTGCAATTATTGCTTCTTCTGCAAATGCAATTATGCAAGGTCTGCTTTCGCACACACTGCAATCCTTCACTATAAATTCAGGAGGCGCAGGAACAAAATTCTGCATTGGATAATTATAGTAATAATAGGTCCTTTCAGGGCAAAGAGTACGCAGTTTTTCAGTTACGCTTGCTTTTATTGCATAATACTTTATACCTCCTTCATTCATTTTGGTTTCAAAATTAATTACTTCTATACTGTTAGCATTAGGAAATTTAGTTCTCAAATCTTCTATCACAAATTTTTTCGCGTCGCTTTCCTCAAAATTACCAACAGTAAATTTCATTCCTAATATTAATGCAATAATTATTATAACAAGCAAAACGATTATAGTGATTTCTTTCTTCATAAAATCCCGTATACTATTTTTAGTATATTCAGTAAATCCGCAAGTAAATAAAAACCTTTCGATTTCGAA
>DYTL01000043.1 GCA_020726005.1 Microcaldota archaeon
TTATATAATTTCAAACTTCGAAATCGGAAGGTTTTTATTTACTTGCGGATTTACTATGTAGTATAAGTGAAAGTATGATACAAACTATGAAGATTGATGTTGAACGGATAAAAAATAACATTGCTAGTACACTCCAAAAGAATAATAATGAACAATTTAGAGGTAAAGATACTACAACTATATTAAATGAGGCATCCATAGTACAGATTCTCGGTATAATAATATTGAAGAAAAAAATAGACGGCGGGCATCAAGGGTATGAATTTCTTAGTATAAGAACCAAAGATACAAATCCTACAAACACGCTCGCAATTCAAATATTATATAATAAACTTGTAGATGAAGGAAAAATAAACGACAAACGTATTTCTGAGGATGGGATATATGGATCTAAAACTGAGAAGGCAGTTGCTAAAATACAAGAAATTGTTGGAGGTAGACAAACTGGAAATTTTGGTATAGAAACCAAAAAGATCCTTGGAGAGGTTTATAAGAAAGCAATCGTTTCACCTGAAAAAATAGCTTGTATAAAAAAAGTAAATGAAATGATACCAAAGTTAATTTCTGAAAAAGGAGTATCTATTTCTGAGTTTATAACTACATTAGAAGTATTAGGATACAATAAAAGTCCATTTTATACATTCATAAACAATATAGACTTAAAGGAACTTTTTATAAACGCT
Source organism: Microcaldota archaeon (assembly GCA_020726005.1). Classification (GTDB taxonomy): domain Archaea; phylum Micrarchaeota; class Micrarchaeia; order Anstonellales; family Bilamarchaeaceae; genus JAHJBR01. The sequence goes on from DYTL01000043.1 coordinate 684, forward strand.
GAAACAGTAATTCCGAATAAAGTAAGTAACTTACCAAATTGGCCATGGAAATTTGTTTTTTTTATACCTATTGTAGGCGAAACCATAAACTTTATTACAAATCAAGGTACACTAAAGCATAAAATACCCTTATGGGGATGGTTTAATAATATTTTTTCCCCTCCAATGAAAGATAACTATAATATTCACACAAAACAAAGTGCACGTGAACAACAAATAAATTATATAAACGAGGTACTTATTCCTAAAATGATCATAAATAATTCTATTTTAAAATTCACATTTAATGAAATACCCTACGATGTTAAAATACATTTAAATGAAAATGAGGAAATAATGGTATCTGGAGAAGAAAAAAAGGAAGTCAAATAAATAAAAGGAAAGTTTAAATATAGTTTACTGTAAAAAGAGATATGTAATAATATCTGTAAAAGAGGTGAAATTATGACCCCAATAATGCAACAAGTGAATTTAGAAGATTTAGAGAATAAAATTGTTGAAGCACTCAAAAAAAATGGAGTCCAAGGTGTGGATAATACAGAAATAATAAAAAATGCGAGTGTATTAGATATTCTCAATACAATTAATTTAGAGAAACAAAAAGGTAGAGGCACACATCAGAATTATGAGTTTCTTGGTGGAAGAACTGGAAGTATGAATCCTACAAAAATAGCCGCGATTCAGATACTTTATAATAAACTCGTGGAGGAAGGAACGATAAAAGAAGAATCTACTATTAATGTAAACGGAATATATAATCTATCAACCAAGAATGCAGTTGCTGCAATGCAAAAAGTTGCTGCAGATCTATTCAATGAAATCAGTAAGGAAAAACTTGAAATCGGAAAAAAACCAACTAAAAAAATTAAAATTACGGGTGAAATTGAACAGAGAGCAGGGATAGACGGACTGTATGGAATAGAAACCGACACTATTCTTAAAAAAGTTTTTGCTAAAGTTGAAGAGAAAAAACTTGACCTATCTTTCGAGGAAGAAAGGCCGCCTGTGATTAAGGAGGAAATATTTGAAGTAGAACCTATCATTACAAAAGCCAAATTTGATGAAGCAATTACGGATGTAGCAAATAATTTAATTAATGGTACAGGTGTGCCGTTTGATGAAATTCATAGTTTGTTAGATGAAGAAAAAAAAGTAAAGCTTGAGACTCTTAGAGAAATTGCTATAAAGAATTTAATTGAGGCTAAAGGGCTATATCCTGACACAAAATTTGTTAGACCTTGGTACTTCCTCGGATTATTTGGACCAAAAAAAGAGGTAGAGATTAAAGATGCTTATAAAAAACAGGTAGAGTATGTGAATAGTAAGCTCGCTGAAATGGAAGATGCAAAAAAATTTGTAAAAATTACACTTAACGGAGTAGAATATAACGTTACAATAGAGATGAATATGGAAAATAAGATAACATTCGACGAATTACGCGCAATTAACGCGGACAAAATAAGAATAGTTGGACAAAAAATTGAATAGAAATGATACGGATTCTATTAAACTTTTTTTCATGAACTTTTTATAATGGCGTTGCGTTATGGAAATGGTTTTGAAAATTATTCTTTAATCTTAAATATTTTTACTTCTCCGCCTTTTGTTTTATATACAAGCTCAAAGCCAGGAAGATTTTCAAGTATAAATGCATTATAAAGATTTGAATCATAAAATTTGCTTGTTTTATCTTCCCAACCGGAAACAACGTTTCCATCTACAATCCATACAGGATCTTTTGTATATATAAGTGTAAATACTTTTAATTTATCATTAGAAGATATCTCTGGTCTGAGGAACGCTTTATGAAGTTTATGCGATCCATCATCAGCAGAGCTTTTAATATCATATAATGCTGAAATATTTTCGCCAGTTATAAGTGTAGTTAAACCTAAGCAATAGCTCGGTTGACTCCAGCGTTCTATTCCTTTTTCTGTTTCAATGGGATTAATTGTATATACAGTTATTCCAGTTTGATTAAATGAAATTTGGCACTTTTCTTGAGGTGTAGGTATATAAATAGTAGTCCATAAATTGCGGAATTCACACATACTTGAACCTCCAGGTTTGTTTACATTAGTTTCATTATTCTTAGCGCACGCAAGATAATTCAAAGCACCATATTTTCCTCCAAATGAATTTCCGCTCATAATTAATTCTATATCAAAAAGCGCGTATTTTGAATCGTAGTAAATCATATCTTTTTTTAATTCTTCAGGTGTTCCAATTATGTAATCATAAGCTATTTTTCCGATCATTTCGTGGCTTGAATGTTCATTTCTTATGACTGCATTTTTTTGACCAAAGAAATTTTCCCAATGTCCGTAGTCCCACCAGCTTGTTATACGTGAATTATTTTCAGTATTATCACGTATCCATTCCATACTATCTATCCAATAAGAACTAATGCGTTCGCACCTGAGGCTTGCACCTAAACGGTCTGGGTGCTGCGGATTAGAAAACACAGCAATTGGGTCTTTAAGAAGTGAAATAAAACAAATATCACTATTATATTGATGGTTTATACTTTTGTTTGCAAAACCAATTGCGTCTTTTCCTACCGCGCAAATATTTGCAATTTGTGACTCGTTTATGCCTTTTAGACGTAGTTCAGTACACAAAACCGCAAATTTCTGTTGAAGTGCCATAGGATTATCTTGAAAGCGCGTTTCAAATCCTGCTTTTATTATGTGTTGTGCATGGCTTTCAGTAAATTGCATCGTTGCCATCACTAGTCCGGTTAAAAGAAATGCATAGAAGGTATATTCCTTCCAATTGCCTGTAAGATTTAATACACGAAGAATAAGTATTTCAAGTTCCCCAAAAACAAATGCTAATGCAGTTGCAAGTACAAAGCCAAGGTAAATAATATATTTTGCTTTTATCAACCCTACAAGCGCAATTGGAAAAATAAGTGCAATAAAAAACCATACTGGAGTTTCTTCTTTTTTAATAAAGCGATTAATACTGTAAATAGAAGCAATTATTGAAAAAAAGAGTATGGACATAAGTACGCTATTTTCCTTAATACCAACATCTAATGTTGTTCCTAAAATTGAATTAAGTAATGCAGAAAACAAATTAAATACGAAATTAGCAAGAGCAGAAGGAATTGCAAAAATTGGCGCAGCAATTGTTTTATACAATCCATCGTCAAATATTTTTCCTAAAAAACCGAGCGATGGCTCAAAAATCGCACCACTTGTTCCCTGTTCTGCAATTGTACGGTCAAGCGGCTGATTATATGAAGCTATTTGTAATCCTGAAATTGCGATGTTTTTTATAAATGAACCAGCAGGTGTAAAGGTGAAAACCATTACTGCAATAATTACAAATGTACCTAATGCATAAAATTGGGTTTCATTATCTAATTTGAATTTTTGAATTATAAAAAGTGCGCTTACTATGCAAAATATTGTGATAGCCGTACCTGCATAAGAAATTAGTATATTTTGCACGAAAATACTTTTCATAACTGCTGCAAGAAGTTGAAACACTAAAAAAACACCGCAGATTTTTACAAATATTTTCAGGTCTTTTTTCATTAAAAATAAGGTTATTGCCTGAAACGGAATAGATATCATACATATAGTAAGAGCAACAACTTCCGAAGAGCTGCCCATACTTACTGTAAAATAACTAAGTCCTGCAAGTGCTGCAATTTTTAAATCCTGTTTTTTTAACGTCCAAAGGAAAAATCCAATAAACATTGCAAGAGCAAAAAATGCATAAGGTTGCACTTCTGCTTCTCCTGCGGTTAATTTTAACATAAATATAGGAATAAATGAAAGAATCGCAGAAGATATAAATGCGTATTCTGGTCTATACCATGCACGCAGCCCGAGATATATGAAAAATGCTGCAAAAGCAGCAGCAAAAGGTGGATAAATATTAGCTATTAAAGAAAGAATATAATTATTATAAAATTTATTTTCGGTATAAAGCGAATACCATACTGCTTCCATATATGCTAAGAGAGGAGCACCCCTATGATTTACTTTTAAATCTGGATACCACGCAGTTTTGTCATCTATTGGATTATATCCATAAGTAATTATTTGTTGCGTTATATCCATATAAAAATAAGGATCTATCTCCTGAAATATTGGACTGAGCGTTTGTATGCGCACGTAAAAATTCAGAAAAAATAAGAGAATAACACATACAGGTACTAAATATTTAGATAGATTTGAAATAAAATCCTGTTTAATGATTAAATCTATATTTTTCCGAATTTCTTCGGGTATGTTTTCACCAGCCTTTGTTAATACAAATAACCCTATTGCAATTAAATAAAATATTATAGTATTTGCAAATGCAAGTTCGTATGAAAATCTTATTCCGAAAAAAAGGAATTCAGCAAACGGAAGCAAACCTTGTGCAACCCAACCAAATGCAAATCCTATAAAAATTTTTTCAATAATTGTAAATTCTATTTTTTTCAACAGTGCAAAAGAAAGTATAACTCCAGGTAGGAATGCAGAAAGGAAAATAATCATTAATGCATGTATAAGTGAGAATTCAATCATTTTTGCACCAGTGAAAAATCAAAATTATAGATTGCTTAAATCTTGATCTGTAAGATGAACAATTCCACTATGCTCTTCTTTTTGGAATATCATAGGAGATTTTATTCCAACAACTATACAAGTAACTCTTACTGCTCCTTTAAGTTCAGGATTTACTCGCGCACCAATTTTTATGTTTGCATTTTCATCAAAGCTTGCGGTTACGCCTTCACCTATTTTTATTACTTCTCCAAGCGTTAAATCAGTACCGCCTTCAAGATGGATAAGCGCTCCTTTTGCGCCTTCGTAATCAACATCTAAAAGCGGATGTGCGAGCGTATTTTTAATTGCATCTTCTACTTTATTAGGACCACTACCCTCTCCAATTGATATGAACGCAACTCCACCGTTCTGCATTACTGTTCTAATATCTGCGTAATCTATGTTTATTAGGCTTGGAAACATTATTGTATCAGCAATTCCGGTTACTGCCATGCTCGTAATTGAATCAACAAGTGCAAACGCTTGATCAATTGGCAAATTTTGAGCGTATGAGTGCAATCTATTGTTATCTATAACTATAACTGTATGTGCAATTCCGATAAGTTCTTGAATTCCGTGCTGTGCCACTTTAAGTTTTAAGCGTTCAAAATTAAACGGATATGTGACTATTGCAACTACAACTGAACTTTGCTCTTTTGCAATGCGAGCGATTATAGGTGTTACTCCAGTTCCGGTTCCTCCACCCATACCAGCACATATAAATACAAGTTCGCTTTCTCCTATTTCTCGTTTAATCATTTCAATATCTGATTCTGCTGCTTTCCGAGAAATTTCCGCGTCTCCTCCAGCTCCAAGTCCTTTTGTAATATTTTTTCCTATGAATATTTTTTTATGCGCTTCGGTTATTTTAAGATGTTTCGCATCTGTGTTTATTGCGATTGCCGTTGCGCTGCGCAATCCGTTCTTCATCATTCGATTTATGCAATTACAACCCGCGCCTCCAACTCCAATTACTGTAATTCGAGTGTATTCATTTTCCTCAGGTATTGGTTTTATATCTTCTGAAGGGAGTATGCGCTGAGGAGAATCTGATTTTACAGCTTGTATTATATCTTCAAACATATAATCACCTATCTATCATTTTGTGTGTATACTTTTTCTTGTAAAATTTAATGTGAGAATGTTTTTAAATCAATTATTTTTCGCCCCGATCGGGATTCGAACCCGAGTCGACGACGTGACAGGCCGTAATGCTAACCACTACACCATCGAGGCATTTCCCACCAGCCGGACTTGAACCAGCAACCTATCGGGTTCCGCGAAAAATTGCGGTAAAGCAAACTACAGCCGATCGCTCTGCCATTGAGCTATAGTGGGATAATTATAACTGATGAATAGAAGAATATAAAAAGTTGCTTTTATTTAAGCCCTAACCCCGCGGTTTAAGTAATAGATTTTCATTCAAACCCATTTTTTCTCGTAGAATTCTC
>DYTL01000044.1 GCA_020726005.1 Microcaldota archaeon
AATTTGGAATACGTGCAAGGATTTATAAATATTTCAGTTTTAGTTATTAATTAATTTATTAGTTAAATAAAAAAGGTGATATTTGATGAATAAAATTCGTGAATTACAAGTCATGTTTGTATTAAGTATGTTGATAACGATTATATCTGCTCAAGGTTTGGGTGGTTTAAGCAGCGGACTTTCTCTAATGTGCCATGCAGTTAGGAGTCTTCTTCCAATTGTAGCATTTCTTATGGTGGTATGCGCAGGCGTTGTTTATGCAGCAGGGCAGTTTTTAGGTGCTGAAACAAGAGCAAGAGCTTCAGTATGGGCAACTGCAATGCTTGTTGGAGCTATTATTGGTTTTGTTATTGTATTGATTACTCCTATACTACTCGGAGCGATGTGGTCTGAAGGAACTTTCAGTTGCTGATTTGCAGAATTTTTTTTAATCTTCTTTTTATATTTTTCTTTTTCATATATTCTATATGCGCGGTTATGTTTCGTTTTTGTTTGTTCTTGCTGCGTTAATAATATTTGCAATTCTTTCTAACTCTTACAATAATTCTAAATCAATTAATTTCTCAGAAGCAATTGCATTGGAAAGAATGGAGCAACTCAGCCTTGACGCGAAAAGGGATCTATTAATTGCAACTAAATATGGTGCAATAGCTGGTTTTTTAGAATACACAGCAGAGGCAACTGTTTCTAAAACATTTGATATAATTCAGGCAAAAGAACGTGTTAAAAGAGGAGTATATACTTCCCTGTTATTTGTTAATCCTAACTATTTGAATTATGAATCTTCCTTATGGTGTGGTGAAATACCTGATGAAACTGAATTAGGTTTTATTGCTGAAAATTCAATTAGATTAGGTGCACCACAAATGTGCAAATTGTGTCAACCAATTTCTTCGCCAGAATGCAAAGATTTCATATCCGTAGAAATAATGGAAGAAAAAGAAAAATTTTCCATTATTCGTGTTGCTTTAGGTTTTAAAGATTTAGGAGAAGAACCAAAAATATTTGGTATAACTACATATTCTAAAAAATTTAATGTTTCGAAGGTCTCTTATATTCCTACAAATGAAAATGTATTTGAAATCCCTTATATTTACGAGATGAAACCATGAAGGCACAAATCTCAGTTGAATTTTTGTTGAATTTTTTGCTTATGCTTGCGCTAATCTCAGTTCTTATTACTGCTTTTTCTCATCTTTTTGTTTCTGCGAAAATTCATTCAGCGAGAATATTGGAAAAAACTAAATTAGAGGAATTCACAAGATTTCTTGATGTTTCTGCGACTATCTGTAATGAAAAGTTTTCAACAAACACAATAACCGATAAATATTCAATAGAAGACGTGGATAATGAAGGCGTAGTGATCAGCGAAATAAATGGAAAAGAAATTCGAAGTTTCAGTATTTACAGGATTGATAATAATGGCGAACCGATATAAATTTTTTTGGAAAAAATTTAATAATGGTTTCATTTCGTTTGATTTTTTATTTTCTATAATTGCAATATTGCTTATTGTTTTTTATACACTAATTTTCTCATCATTTATGGAGACGCGTATAAATGAAAAAATTGAACAACAGATTTTATTTAATAAATTAGTTTCAGCAGGCAATTACGTAGTAAGAGTGGGCGCAGTAAAAACCGAAGGCAATAATTTTCCAGAAAAAAAGACATACCCAAATCTTATTCTTACAGATGATTTTACAGATTTGGAAAACAAATTAGGAAAAACCCTACACATAAACCTTTCAATAGGTTTTGAAGAAAACATAAAAAAAAGGACGTGCATCTATCGATTAATAGTTTACGAACCGAAAAATGAAATAAGAAAATTATATTTTTGTGGGGAATAAACATGCAAATACTCGAATCTACTCTTTCATTATTAGCGCTTATTTCATTATCGTTATTTCTTTTACTACCAGCAGATATGAAAATAGATGCTTCCCTTTATAAGTACGAATTACAAGGTGATGTGAAAAACATAATTTATTTGAAAGGGGGATTTGAAAACATCTCAGAAGGAAACAAAATTACGAACGAAATTTTGGAAAAAACCGGGTTATGTATTGAAATGGACAAAACTGACCTTACTTCACGTATAGTTGGCGAAACGCGCATTTCCTCCCAAATCTCGGTTCCTAAAATCAAACTTGGTAATCTTACTGGTTTTATAAGCAACCAATTCTTTTTTGGAGAGTGTGCTAAATGAATTTATCTGATTAGAGATATAGAACAAATATTCAAAAATAGAAATTAAGAAATACTTAAAAATCCCAGCTTATAATTCTAATTATGTTAGCAGAAGAAATTAAGTTTAAGACCGTTTCAGGTCAAAAACTAAAAGCACAAATAAAAATTCTTCAGAAAGATGAAAATTTCTGGCACGCATTTTTTGTTTTTCTGGGTTCGCTTTCCGTTCTTTTTGCAGTTCCATTTTATTCGCTTTATATAGTTCCATTATTAGCACTTTTGTGCGGAGCAATAGCTTATCGCAATCCTGCAATCGGAACAATCTTAGGTGTTCTCCTCGCATTTCCAGCATTTGCATACCAGTCATATTCGCTTGGCTTCTTGTTCCTACTTATAACAGCAATTGTTCTTTTTGAAGCGTTTGAATATTGGAACATAATTTGCGCATTAGAAGTACTTATTTTTCTTCCGTTTACTCCATTTCCTATTTCTTTTTTAGGTGGTTTCGTAATGCTTGGCATGGTAATAACTGCTTTGAATTTTGGCTCATCAAAAAGTATATTGATTTCAATTCCATCTGTTTTTATTATTCTCTTTCTTTCTTCAATCTGGATTTATTCTAACGCAGCATATATGCCTATCAACCTTGATATTTATCGTCCTTCAGTTCCAGCGCTTCAGTTTTCAAAATTACCAGTTTCGCTTAATGAACTTCCGCAGGAATTTTTCCTTGCATTTACTTCGCTTGCCAATCTCTCAAAAGCAGGTGAATTTAATGAATCCCTTTCTAAATCTTCGGAAAATATATTCAAATTATTTATAAATGACGGATGTTTAATTCAGCTTATATCGTGGTCAATAGTACTTTACTTAATAAGTGCGACTTCTGCACGAAAAGGAAAACATAGTCAGTTCTTTTCCAGTTTATTTCTTTTGTTTATTCCACTTACCGACTATTTTATTTCCATTTCTTTTAATCTGCCATTCAGAATAGAGATTATCTTTTATACAATTACTTCGATTGCAATTATTGGCTATCTTGAAATAAACAACATAAAATTTAGCAAAGAAAATATTATTCGTAAAAAAGAACAACTTAAACAATTCGGAAAATTTGGAGTGCGAGATTTAAGCTTAGAATGCGAGGAAAAATTTGAAAACATAGGTGGTTACGAAGATATAAAAGAAGAAATAAGAGACGCCGTGATGTTACCTCTTGAACAAACGGATTTGGCTTATACTTATGGATTAACTCCTCCCAAAGGTATTCTTTTGTTCGGTCCGCCAGGTACTGGTAAAACAATGATAATACGTGCGCTTGCAAACGAAATAAATTATCGTCTTTATTATGTAAATACTTCTGAATTATTGAGCAAATGGTACGGTGAAAGTCTTCCATATAATGAAAAAATTTTGATTTCTGATGCAGAGGGAATACGTCTTGAGAAAATAGGAAAAATCGTTGAAAATAAAAAAGAGGTAAACGTACTAAGCTTTGATAGTTATGGACGCGTGCGATTCACAAATATAAGAAAATTCATAAAACATAAATGCACATCACCAATTATGGAAATACAGACTTGCACAGGTAGAAAAATTAGAGTTACAGATTATCATTCCCTTTTTACTTTTGATGGTAGTAAAATCGTAGATATTAAAACATCAGAACTCGTAGCTGGAAAATCCTACATTATAATTCCTTGTAGAATTCCGTTTTCAGACGAACCAATTGAATTCATAAAATTCCTTGATAAGTTACAAAATAATGATTTCGGTCTTTATGTCAAAAACGTACAGAATTTAATCAACATGGCGATTTCAAAAATTGGGGAAAATGCAGTATGTTCAGAACTTGGTTTTAGCATCCATTATTTACATAATTCAATGAAAAAAAATATCGGCATACGTGCTTCAAAATTCCTTAAACTTATGAAAAAAGCAATTGTTGATTTCGAGTATAGTTCGATTCGCATAAGCGCTGGCAAAAAATCTCTACCAGCTAAAATACCAATAAGCGAAGATTTGGCTTTTTTCATCGGCCTTTGGATTGCCGAAGGTTCATATAATCGAGAGGACACTGTTTGTATAAGCATTTCTGAAAAAGAAGTAGAAAAAATTGCTAAATTGTGCGAACGACTTTTTGGGCATGTAACAATATATCTAAAAAATGTATCGAATGAAGGAAAAGCTAGAGGTGTATATATTAATTGCAGACCACTTTATGTTTTTCTTCACAATATTTTAGGCTTAAATGATGGTGCAAATAGGAAAAGACTTCCTAACATTGCCTTTTCGTTAAGTAGAAAAAATCTTGCTTCGTTATTACGTGGATATTTCAGCGGAGATTGTTTAATTTATGAAAATCAGAAAGAGATCGAAACAATTGAAATTAATACTATTAACAAAGAACTTTCAGATCAAATATTATATTCATTATTATTTTTTGGAATCGTAGGAACTGTTTATGAAAAAAGGGAACGAACTAATGGTATATCCTATCGAATTTGCCTTGTAAGTACCAATCTCTCTAAATTTCAGGAAATAGGCTTTTTTGATAAGATGAAAAACAATAGGCTTATACGAACTACACAAATAGGAAATAGGCATCGCTATGAACAAATTCCTGTAATTGGCACATTAAAAAACACAGTTGCGAATGTACTTCCGGATTATATAAATTCCGCTTCGATTGGAAAAAATATACTATTTCAGGACTATAATGATATTGTTGATGATGTTTGTGATTTTCTGAGTAGTGATATGTATATGGACAGAGTACAAAAAATAACACGTGTGTCTGATGAAAAATATGTTTATGATATTTCTGTTGAACCCTGCCAAAATTTTATAGCTGGTATTGGAGGTATTTTTGCGCACAACAGCGAAAAAAATGTTGCTGAATTATTTGCGGATGCAAGGAAAAACGCACCATGCATAATAATGTTTGATGAAATAGATACTATAGGAAAAAATCGTTCTTCATATACAGATGATGTAACTCCACGAGTAATGAGTGTACTTTTGCAAGAGATAGACGGTGCGATAAATAGCGGGAAACCAATTATGGTGATAGGAACAACCAATATTCCAAATATACTTGATCCTGCTCTTCTTCGTCCCGGAAGATTTGATAAAATAATTTATATGCCGCTTCCAGATTTAAAAGCAAGAGAAGCGATTTTCAAAGTTTATTTACGCAAATATCCTGTACAAAATATTGATTATGAAAAACTTGCAAAAAAAACCGAGCGCTTTTCAGGCGCGGATATAAAAAATGTAATTGATGAATCAATAAAGATTATCGCAAAGGAAGCGCAAAAAAAAGATGTAATAATTCCGATAAGCAACGAAGTCGTTCTTAGTATTATTTCGCGTACTAAACCATCAGTAAGTTTGGCACATCTTGAAAATTATGATGAATTTAAGATGGATTTCGAACGTCGGATTGGAGTAAAAAAAGAACAGCACGAAGACGAAAAGGAAGGCATACACTGGGAAGATGTTGCTGGACTTGACAATGTAAAAGAAGCACTACTTGAGACAATTCAGCTTCCGCTTTTGCATGAAGATTTAATGAAAAAATACAAAGTAAGACCAAACAAGGGTATTCTTTTGTTTGGTCCGCCAGGATGTGGAAAAACCTTGATAGTGCGTGCAGCTGCAAATGAATTAAATGCTTCGTTTATACTTATGAGTGGCGCAGAACTGATGAAAAAAGGATATACTCAAGCGGTTTCTGTTTTAAAGGAAGCGTTTTTACGTGCAAAAGAAAATACTCCTGCAATACTTTTTATAGATGAAATAGAAACTATCGCTCCTTCGCGCGCAATGGGCGGAAGCGATATAGTCGGACAACTTCTTACGGAAATGGATGGTATGAAAGAATTGAAAGGAGTAGTAGTAATGGGTGCAACAAATCGGCCTGATATCTTGGATTCAGCAATTTTGCGTCCGGGTCGTTTTGATAAAATTTTCTATATTCCGCCTCCTGACATAAAAGGAAGAACTGAAATATTCAGAATTAATTTAGGCGAATTTGCTTCAGGAATTGATTTGGATTTGCTTGCACAGGATAGCGAGGGCTTTTCAGGTGCAGATATATCCTCTGTAGTTCAAACTGCAAAAATGAACGCGCTGCGCGAAAGATTAACTGGCATAGAACCAAAAATAACTACTCAGGTACTTTTGAAAATAATTTCCAATAGAAAGCCGTCAATTACAAGAGACATACTTGGACAATATACAGAATTTTTGAATGAATATGGTGAAAGAAGATAATTACAGAAGTAGTGGAAATAAGACTAATTTCCCATATTTCCGATTGTATTATTTTTTCAGATGCAAGTTTTACTTTTACATAAAAAGTTACAGTAAATCCGCAAGTAAATAAAAACCTT
>DYTL01000045.1 GCA_020726005.1 Microcaldota archaeon
GGTTCGCGCGAATGGTTTAGTTGTAGAAGATGTTCGGAATTACTGTTATATCAAAACGAAACGCATTTAAAAAAACATTTAAATAAAATTATTCATGGCCACGATGGCGTAATGGTAGCGTGGGGGACTGTGGATCCCTAGACCCGAGTTCAATTCTCGGTCGTGGCCCTTTTTTATAATCCCATTGTTTTCAATTCCAAATTTTTGGTTTCATATTAAATATTTATTTTTAGTATACTATATGTATTAAAAGTAAAGAAAACTATATTTTTTATACATTATAGTAATATTTATAAATATGTTCACTTATAATAATTGTATGAGAACTAAATGGGATTGCCTATTTGCCGTGTTCGAACTTAAGAATGCCAGACTTATAGATATTGCTAATAAAATCTGTTCTAATTCATCTTCAGTAAGACAACGATTGGTGGAACTTCTTAAAGTTAAAATAATAGTCCAGAAAAAAGGTAGATACAAACCAAATAAGGAAAATAAGGACACATGGTTAATCTTTAACATAATGAAATTCTGCAGGAATCGTGGAATTAATTACAACTTATTCCTTACTAAAAAATTCGCAAAAATACTCGCCGTTGGATTTAGCAAAGAGGAATTACAACTATCTGATTTCAAATTGCTCAATTATCGTACTATAAAAAAGTATTTGACTTACCTTTCTAGATTGAATCTAGTGTTTATAATTTCAAAGAAACCACTCAAGGTTAAATTTATTTTCGATTCTATTTTCGATGAGGTTCTGGTATTATTTAAAATGAAAAAGAAAAAAAGAAAGATGATTGAATCAGAGGTTCCACATAGCAATTATAAGGAACTAGAAAATTTATTGATTAAATTCAAGAAATTAAAAAAGGACATAAACTTGGTAGATATAGAAGAAAAGCAGAAAATAGAATTTACCTCTGCGTCAACGCAATTGGAAGGCAATACATTCACTCTGGAAGAATCTAAAGAACTCCTTCTTCATGATATAGTTCCACAGAATAAAAGATTGAAAGAAGCAAACGAAGTCAAAAATTATTACATTGCTGTGGAGTATCTCTTTAACCATTTGAATCAATCTATTTCAATAAACTATATTTTGGATTTACATAGAATAGTAATTTTCAATCTAAATGTTAAAGAAGGCGTGAGAACTACCAATGTATCTATAAAAGGAAATATATCTTATAAAGTTTCTCATTTTTCAGAAATATATTCCAAAATAGATTCGTTGTGCAAACAAATTAATGAATTTTTATTAAAAAAGCAAACAACTAAAGAAATTATCGAATTCGCAACTTTTGTTCATAATGAATTTCAGTATATCCGCCCCTTTGAAGATGGAAACAGCAGAGTAACTAGATTACTTTGGAATTATGTGCTTATGCGAAATGGTTTTCCATTAATCAATATTTATTCGAATACACGCGAAGAATATCTATCACTTACAAAATTAGCTAATGAGAGAAATGATGTGAAATTGAATTCGTTTTTAGTAAAGATAGTCAAGGATAATTTGTATAAGATGATACGACTCTAACAAAGCGAACTACTCTAATTTTTTCTTTTTGTTTGGCGTTGGCCGCATATTTTTTTTATTTGATAATAAAATTTGTTTTCTTTCGTTTTTTACTTTTTTAGTATTTGTATTCTCAGGTGGAAACACAGATTCAAGATGTTTTCCGATATAATTTTAAGCGCTCACTCCCAATTTTAATAATTATTAAAAATTTATGTTCCTTCTTTCCAACTTGAAAGATATTTTTTTTGTTCTTTGCTAAGTGAATCAATTTTCACATTCATGGAATTAAGTTGGAGTTTGGCTATTTTATCGTCTATTTCTTTAGGAAGGGTGATTACTTTATTTGGAAGTGTATCCTTATTTTTAATTATGAATTCCATTGCAAGCGCTTGACCTGCAAAACTTGTTGCCATAACTTCGCTTGGATGGCCTTCGGCAACAGCAAGATTTACCAATCGACCTTCTCCGCATACATAAATTTTCTTTCCATTAAGTTTGTATTCATCTAATTGCCAACGTACGCGCTTACTTTTTGCTATTTTATTCAATCCTCTAATATCTATTTCAATATCAAAATGTCCGCTGTTTGCAAGCACCGCATTGTTTTTCATTAATTGTATATGTGCAACTGTGATTACGTTTTTGTCTCCAGTTACAGTTACGAAAACATCTCCTATTTTTGCGGCTTCTTTCATGGGAAGAACTTCAAAACCATCTAAAACTGCCTGCAAAGCCCTAAATGCATCAACTTCGGTTACGATTACGTTTGCGCCCATTCCTCTTGCGCGCAATGCTATTCCTTTTCCGCAGGGACCATAACCGGCAACTACGAATTTTTTCCCTGCAATAAGAATATTTGTTGCCCTTAGAATGCCATCTAATGTTGATTGTCCCGTACCGTAATAATTATCCAAAAGATGTTTTGTTTTATTATCATTAACCGCTATTATTGGATATTTGAGCGTACCGTCTTTTTCCATTGCTCTTAATCGGATTACACCTGTTGTTGTTTCCTCACTTCCGCCAAACAAATTAGGAATTAATTCTTTATGTTTTGTATGAATAAGGTTCACTAAGTCCGCACCATCATCAATAGTGAGTTGTGGTTTTAATTTAAGAACGTTTTCTAAATATTTATAATAATCCTCCTTTGTTTCACCTTTGTATGCATAAACCGAAATTCCTTCTTCAGCAAGTGCAGCAGCAACATCATCTTGTGTGGAAAGTGGATTGCAACTAGTAATTGAAATTTTCGCACCTCCTGCAATAAATGTACGAATGAGCACAGCAGTTTCCTTTGTCACGTGAAGTGCCATTCCTATAACTAGATTTTTGAACGGTTTTTCTTTTACAAATCTGTTTTTTAGAATTTGCATT
Source organism: Microcaldota archaeon (assembly GCA_020726005.1). Lineage (GTDB taxonomy): Archaea > Micrarchaeota > Micrarchaeia > Anstonellales > Bilamarchaeaceae > JAHJBR01. The sequence goes on from DYTL01000045.1 coordinate 2,903, forward strand.
ATATTCATTCTTCTTTCTGCAAGTGAAATGTTCATTCTTCCTTGTTCCGCGAGTTTAATATCTTTTACTTCATAATTTTTTCCAGAATCCATAATATCAACAAAATTATTTTGGATAAATAGTTTTTAAACATTGCATAAGAAAAACCAGCATGGACATACTACTAAAAAATGCTGTTATAGTTACGCAAAACAATGCACGTGAAATCTTTAACGGAGATATTTTTATTAATGGAAATAAAATAGAAAGAATAGGGAAAGACCTAAATGAAAAAGTAGAAGAAAAAATGAACTGTAAAGGAAAACTAATTTTTCCAGGTCTTATCAATACGCATACCCATATTGTAATGACGCTTTTTAGAGGTTATGCTGAAGGAATGCAGCTTCATGAATGGCTCGCGCAAAAAATTTGGCCTGCTGAAGCAAAATTAAAATCTGATGATATTTATTATGGAGCAATGCTTGGAATTGCAGAAATGATTCAAAGCGGAACTACTTCTTTTAATGAAATGTATCCATTCGGATTGGAAAAGATTGCCGAAGCTGTTAAGGATGGAGGGATAAGAGCTTCGATAGGATTAGGAATGTTAGATAAAGTACCTGGACATTCTACTAAAGACGAACTAAAAACGAATAATGCGTTCATTTTTTCGATTAAAAATAATAAAAGCCGCGTAAAGGCCTCTGTTTGTTGTCATGCGCCGTATACGTGCAGCAGTGAGCTCATATTAAAATCAAAAGAATATGCGAATAAAAAAAATTTGCAATTTCATATTCACGCGAGTGAAACTAGAAAGGAGGTTTTTGATATTTTAAAAGAGAAAGGAAAAAGGCCTTTTGAATATTTGAATTCGCTTAAAGTATTAGATGAGAAAACAGTGCTTGCACATTCTGTATATGTTTCAAAAAGAGAGATAGCACTTGCAGGAAAAACCAAAGTAAATATTTCTCATAATCCAATAAGCAATATGAAACTCGCTGGGGGTGGAGTATGCCCAATTTCTGAATTCGCACGCGCAGGAGCAAACGTTACCCTTGGAACCGATGGTGCGGCAAGCAATAATTCTTTGAATATGATTGAAACGATAAAAATAGCCACAATATTACAGAAAAATCAATATTGGGATCCGCGTATTATTTCAAATCAGCAAATTCTTGATTTTGCGACTATAAATGGTGCACGTGCGCTTGGAATAAACGCAGGAAGCATAGCACAGGGAAAACTTGCTGATTTGGTCATTATAGATTTGAATTCTCCAAATATGGTTCCATGTCATGATGCTATCGCGAATTTGATTTATGCAATGAATCCTTCAAATATTAGTGATGTAATCGTTGATGGAAATTTTGTAATGAAAGAACGCGCAATAATTGCTTTTGATGAAGAAAAAATTTTAGAAAAGGTAAGCGAGGTTGCGAAAAACGTAGTTAGCCGCTGAATTATTAAAAATGCACAAACAAAAACGAAAGGTATTTATATTTACTTTCAAGTAAATTACTTTGGTATATATAATTTATTTTTAAAATGCTTTTCTAAGCCGTTCAATCAGTTCATCATCAACTACTTTTAGAAGACTTATTGGAGTAATAGTTATGTTTTTGTTTACGCAAAGTTCGTAAACATCGCTTTCTTTTTCACATTCTTTATTTTCACCATACTGCCAATAATAATTTCTTCCATTCGGGTCAATTCGTTTTTCTAATACAGAAACATATTGTATAAACGCAGGCCTTGGAAAAACAATATTCGCGTTTTCAAACTCTATAGGTAAATTTACGTTTAATATAGCGTACGGAGGAATTTTTCCTTTCAACATTTTTAATATTTGAACAACTTTTTTGACGAGCGTACCGTGTTTTTTCCATTCACCGTAATTCGCACTTTCTTTATTCTCTTTATGAATTTCAAGAGAAAATGCAATACCTGGAATTTTGTAAATTGCAGCTTCCAAGCATGCACCTATTGTTCCTGAAGAATAAAGACTATGCATAGAAAGGTTATTTCCAATATTTATACCAGAAAGAACCAAATCAGGTTTTTTAAATTCACCTGAACAGATGCCGAACGAAACGCAGTCTGCAGGCGTTCCGTTAAGCTCATAAATGGACATTTTTTCATTTTCTACTCGACGTAAGCGTAATATTTTGTGAAGAGTTATACCTTTTGCAACCGCACTCTGCTGCTGACTTGGAGTTATCGTATAACTATTTTTATCTATTGTGTGTGCGGCTTTGGACAATATTCTTATTCCATCAGTTAATCCATCATCATTTGCGATCATTATTGTCATAAAAATCATTAGGGGTATAATCTTGTTCTGTCCCTTGGAAAGAGCGAAGCTTCGCGTATATTATTGAGATTGCAGATTTTCATTGTAATGCGTTCTAATCCAAGACCAAAACCAGCATGCGGTGGGGCCCCAAATCTAAATGCATCAGTATAAAATTTAAAATCTTGAGGATTAAGATTTCGTGATTTGAGTGCATGCTCAAGCACATCAATTTTGTGGATTCTTTGCGCACCTGAAGAAATTTCCAGTCCTCTGTACATTAAATCAAATGAATTACAAATTGTTGGATTATTTTTATTAGGCATGGAATAAAACGCTCGGATTGACGTTGGATATTCATAAATGAAAAACGCTTCTTCGCCAACGAATGCGAATATTTTTTTCTCCTGTTCTTTGGAAAAGTCGTGACCCCACTCTATTTGTTCTCCGTTTTTTTTCAGCATATCTATTATTTCTGTATAAGTGATACGTTTTATTTTTTGAGGTACTTTAACTTCAGCACCGCAAACTGCAAGAAGCTCAGGTTTTGAAGAGACGGCTCTAAGCATTTCTATAAATACAGTTTCTAATACATCCATCGCGTCATGATCATTTGCAAATCCAATTTCCGCATCTAACATTGTAATTTCATTTAGGTGAGTAGAAGTATTATGCTTTTCTGCACGGAATATAGGCATGGTAATAAACACTTTGTCCAATCCTCCAATTACTGCTATTTGTTTATAAAGTTGCGGGCTTTGCGCAAGATAGGCTTTATGCTCAAAATATTTTAGCTCAAAAATATCTGTACCTCCTTCGCTCGCGGCCATGATTATTACTGGCGGGTGTATCTCAACAAAACCCATTTCTATGAGCTTTCTTCGGTAAGCGTTTATTATTATTGATTTCAATTCAAAAATCGTATTTATTTTTCTTCGTCTTAAATCAAGATAACGATATTCTAATCTTGTTTCCAAATCTGATAACACTTCATCAGTCGGATCAACTGGGAGTTTTTCATCAACACTATTAAGAATTTCGTAGTGAGATGGAATTAATTCAACTCCATCAGGGGCCTTTATGTTTTCTTTCACTATTCCTTTTATGTGTACTACATATTCCTTATTTGCAATTATTTTCGCCATTAATCCATCTGAAACAACTCCTTTTTTTGCAATTACTTGGATTTGCCCACTACGATCACGTATAAATATAAATTTGAGCTTTCCCATGTCTATGAATTTGTGAACCCAACCCGCAATTTCAACTTCATTTCCAATTTTTAGTTTAGCATCCTTAATGTAATCTGTTTTGAGCATTAGACATCACCA
>DYTL01000046.1 GCA_020726005.1 Microcaldota archaeon
GTAGAAGATGTTCGGAATTACTGATTCAGTAAATCCGCAAGTAAATAAAAACCTTCCGATTTCGAAGTTCGAAATTTTTATAATTTATACGAAAGATTAGTAAATATAATGTTCGGTTCGCGCGAATGGTTTAGTTGTAGAAGATGTTCGGAATTACTGAACATAAACCTGCAAATATTTATAAATTCAATACACGTATTTATTTATGGTGATATTAATGATAAATGTATTTATGGGATTACTATTAGTTGTTTTAGTAGTTTTTGTATTAGTTGCACTCGTTCTAATTGGAATATATAATCGGTTGGTGCAATTAAAAGTACGCATAGACAACGCATGGGCACAAATAGAAGTTCAACTCAAAAGGAGATATGACCTTATCCCGAATCTTATTGAAACAGTGAAAGGATATGCAAAACACGAAAAAGGTACGTTTGAAGAAGTTACAAAACTGAGAACCGCAATAATGAGCGGAACACCAGGAGAAAGAGCAAAAGCAAATGATTTGCTTACAGGTGCGCTTAAATCATTATTTGCAGTTGCAGAAAATTATCCTGTACTAAAAGCAAATGAGAATTTTAAGGCACTTCAGGATGAGCTCGCAGGTACAGAAAACAAAATTTCTTATGTGCGTATGGCGTACAATGATTCTGTAATGGAATATAATACTACCATAAAGCAATTTCCTACAAATACGATTGCAAGTATGTTTAACTTTAAGGAAAGCCAATTTTTTGAGGCAACCGAAGTTGAACGTGAAAACATAAAGGTACAATTCTAATTTTTTTCTTAAAAAATAATCTAAAATAAGAAAAGGTAGACCAATGGAGAGAATAGAGATTATAAGAAATGGAAAAGATCTACTAAAAATTGGAGCAAAACAATTTATGGATTATATAAATTCCTTTGTTGACGAAAAAGCATATATATCATTAAATAAGAAAATGACTTTGAAACAAGAAAACGAGTGGTTAAGAAATAGTGCAAAAGAAATTAATGCAAAACGCAAGATAAAAATAATCTTATTTATTGATGAAAAGATCGCTGGAATTTGCGATATAAGAAAAGGAAAAATTGCTGAACAGTATAACGTAGACTTTGGGCTTTCTATTATAAAAAAATATAGAGGACATGGATATGGTGAAATGCTTTTACGCAAAGGAATTGAAATTGCGAAAAAGAGATTTAATCCGCATAAAATTTGGATAAGTTATCAAGGGGAAAATAAAATTGCAAAAAAATTATATACTAAAATAGGGTTTGTGAAGGTTGCACGTTTAAAAGAATATGTAAACCATTTTGGAAAATGGATGGATAAAATAATTATGGAATATCAAAATAAATAACGCGTGAAATTATGGAAAAAGTAAATATTTTTGATGCAATGGATGCGAATAAGCGCAATTCGACTATTTTTATGTTTTTTATATCTGCACTTCTTTTTGCGGGAATAGTAATGCTTGCGTATATTCTTGATTTAGGAGAAATCGGGTTTATAACTGCGCTAGTCCTTGTTTTGATTTACGTACTTTTTGCATATTATGCCGGAGCTAAAACCATTTTAAGTATAAGTGGTGCGCGCGAACTCAAAGAAAATGAAGAACCATTTATTCAAAATGTAGTGGAAGGACTTGCGCTTGCTGCAGGAATTCCAAAACCAAGAATATGGATAATGGAGGATGAAGGATTGAACGCATTTGCAACAGGTATTGAACCCAAAAACAGCCATATAGTTTTCACGCGCGGTATTCTTAAAAATATGAAACGAGAAGAACTTGAAGGAGTTGCGGCACACGAGATTTCGCATATTGCAAATTATGACATAAGGTTTGCCACTCTTGTTGTGATAATGATTGGTGCAATAGCTATTATAGGAGCTTTTGGATGGAGATATTTTGTATATGGTGGTAGTAGTAATAGAAAAGGAAAGAACGCATATATTTTGATTATTGCACTGATATTCGCAGTACTCGCTCCAATCTTCGCAGAACTTGTAAAATTCGCAATTTCAAGACAACGAGAATATCTTGCAGATGCAAACGGTGCTAAACTTACTCGCTATCCAGAGGGGCTTGCTTCAGCGCTCGAAAAAATAAAAGGACACGCAACAGTTGCTGCAGCAACAAATACAACCGCTTCATTATTTATTTCAGATCCATTCGAAAAAAAATTTGCAGGATTTTTTGCAACGCACCCTCCAATTGAGGATAGAGTAAAAAGATTACGTGCGATGTGAATTTTCAGTTACGCATTAGACGGATATACTTTAATTTTTTGTATGTAAAATTGTCGTGCGCCAAATCATTTTAAAATGTTTGCTTCTTATAACTACTATTAACCTCAGCTAATTTTATATGGTGATATCAATGGAACGTGTGCAAAACGAATCTATGTCAAAAGCATTGAAAACCGGAACTACGACTGTAGGTCTTGTATGTAAAAATGGGGTGGTACTTGCGAGCGACAGGCGCGCAACAATGGGATATCTTATTGCAAGCAAAGATATAGATAAAATTTATCCAGTTGCAGATCATATCGCAATGACTATAGCTGGTGGAGTGGGCGATGCACAAACCCTTATAAGATGGATGCAGGCAGAACTTAAGCTTTACGAGCTTAGGCATGGAAGAAAAATAACAATTGAAGCCGCAGCAACTTTGCTTGCAAACATACTAACTCAATATAAATTTTATCCTTTTTTTGTCCAACTTCTTTTAGGAGGTTATAACAAAGAAGATAGAAAATCTAAATTGTTTAGTGTAGATATGTTTGGTGGAATTACCGAAGAAAAGCTTGCGAGTACAGGAAGCGGTTCTCCAATCGCGTATGGTGTTCTTGAAGAATTATTTAAAGAAGATGTTTTGGCAAATGAAAATTTGCGCATAGCTACAAAGGCTGTGATCGCAGCAATGAAAAGAGATTGCGCAAGTGGCGAGCGCGTTGACCTCGTATTAGTTGATGAAAATGGCTTCAAACGATATACTAAGGAAGAAATTCAGCAGTTGCTTGTTTAGCTTTTTTAGAAAATTCATACTGTAATTAGAAGACAAATTTTCATAAATTTTGTTTACATTGGAATATCTCCCAATACAAAAATAATTTCATCCAGAGAATAAATTCTAAAAAAAATTGCAAAATAGTTCTTCCAAATAAAATTTTATGGTGATAAAATTGTATTATAAAGATATTGAAAAAATAGTCATGGAGATAATGCCTAAGAAATGCGAAGTCACAAAAGTTGAGCCAGAGGGCCTTAATATAGTAATTTACTTAAAAAATGTGAACATGTTTTATGCCTGCGATCAGCTCATAAAGCAAGTGGCTGACGCAATAAAAAAGAAAGTGTTCATACGCGCAGATGTTAGTGTATTAACAGATATGGAAGAAGCAATAAAAAAGATAAAACAGATAATTCCTCCTGAAGTTGATATTACAAGTATACGTTTTGTTCCGGAATTCAGTGAAGTTCATATTGAATCAATTAAACCCGGACTCGTAATAGGAAAGGGAGGCGTCATACTTAGGGAAATAATGCTTCAGACCAACTGGGCACCAATAATACTTAGAACACCAACAATGGCTTCAAATACTATAAATGGAATAAGGAAAAGTTTCGTGCTCGAAGCCATGGATAGAAAAAAAATACTTTCTTCAGTTGGAAAGCATATTTGTCAATCAATGCCCAAAAGCGATTGGCTGCGTGTTTCTTTTTTAGGTGGTTTTAAAGAAGTTGGAAGAAGTTGTATGCTTGTACAGACCAACAACAGCAAAATCCTTATTGATTGCGGAGTAAATCCAGTAATAGGCGAACCAACAAAGGCATATCCGTATCTTAATATGATGGGTTTTTCGCTTGACCAACTTGACGGAGTAGTAATTTCTCATGGACATATGGATCATATGGGATTTTTACCTTATCTTTATGAATACGGATATGAAGGCCCTGTTTATGCAACACCACCTACAAGGGATTTCATGGCATTGCTTCAACAGGATTATATAAACGTTATGAAAAAAAGTTTCGGGACTGATCCTCCGTATACAAAAAAAGATGTGCAAAAGGAACTTAGATATGTAATCCCAGTGGATTATGAAGAAGTAGTAGATATAACTCCTGAAATAAAAATGACTTTTTATAATGCAGGGCACATACTTGGAAGTGCAATGGTACATTTACATGTTGGAGAAGGATTACATAATCTTGTTTATACTGGAGATATAAAATTCGGGTTTACACGGCTCTTCGATCCTGCGAACATAAGTTTTCCGCGCGTGGAGACAATGTTTGTTGAAAGTACTTATGGTGGCTGGGAAGACGTTACACCTGCGCGTGCACAAAGCGAACTGGTACTTACACGCGTAATAAAGGAAACTGTGGATAAAAAAGGAAACGTTCTCATTCCTGTCTTTTCAGTTGGAAGAAGTCAGGAAATATTGCTTGTACTTGAAGATTATTATAAACGCAATCCTGATTTTAATGTGCCTGTTTATATAGATGGCATGGTACTTGAAGCAAGTGCGATACATACTGCTTATCCTAAATATCTTAGGGAAAATCTCGAAAAACGCATACTTTCAAATCAAAGTCCATTTGAATCACCGATGATATCTGTTGCGAAAGGCGAGAACAAACAAACTTTAGTTGGAAACGGCGAACCAGGAATAATACTTGCGCCTTCTGGAATGCTCAACGGCGGTCCGAGTTATGAATATCTGAGAATGATGGCTCATGATGAAAAGAATACGCTAATTTTTGTAGGATATCAAAGTGCGCTTTCGCTCGGTTCAAAAATCCAAAAAGGTATGAAAGAAATACCTATAATAGGGGACGACGGACGAACCGAAATTATGAAAATAAATATGCGCGTGGAAACAGTTGAAGGATTTTCAGGACATAGTGACAGATCCCAGCTTATGACGTTTCTTAAAAATGTAATGCCAAGCCCTGAGCGTGTATTTACAATGCACGGGGACTGGTCCAAAACAGAAGATCTTGCAAAAAGCGCGAGTGCAATGCTCAAACATAATGTTACTGCGCCATTGGACATGGAAGCCATAAGATTAAGATAATTCGGAAATAACTAATCGCCGAATTATTCTGAAAAAATTTACACTTTGTCTTTTTGCCCCAAAATAAGCATATTAAACATCGGAATTACGCAGAATGGAACTACGATTCCAGCAATAAAACCTGTAATTAATCTAAGTTCGTTTGTACTCTGTCTTAATCCTAAAAATTGTGTTCCACCATCTAATGCAATTGGAACTAAAGCAATTAGGAAATAAATAAACGGTGGCACTATATTATCATCTATTTTTCTTATAAACAAAAAAATTATCCCTCCAATTATCATTGCGCCGCAAATTGCCAAATCGCGTGCACAAACCGGAAATTTATAGCCAATAATTCCGTGTGCATTAATTATTCGTTCTCTATCAGTAATATTTGTTCCTGACTGCATGCAATCCGAAATAGTTCCATTTTGGAAATAGCATAATGAACGTGTTGTAAGCTGGTGGCAAGTTAGTGCATACGCATCATGAAGAAATTCAAAAATCTGCGGAACTGATGAAGCTAAGAATGGTGCTATAAAAATAGGTCCGGTAAAAAGCAATACAAAACTCATATAAATTGCATAACCTAGATACTTGCACTTCATATTTTCCCTTTGAGCTTTTTCCTTTCCCTTTTGGTTTCTTCTAATTCCCAAGGATAAATTATCCATGCGTTAGTACTCTCAATATAAAAATCTGGTTTTATTACACTTTTTGGTTTGAAATGCAAAACAGCGATTTTTGCTTCTAAAGCACCAGCTCTTTTTACGTGTTCTTTTGCAACTACAAGACTTCTACCAGTATCAACAACATCATCAACAATAAGCACTTTTTTCCCCTTTACGTTTACTTGAAGTGGTTGGCTTATAGTCGGAAAATCTTTGGTTTCAGTTATTGTTTTGTAGAATTCAATTCTAATTATTGAAATATTAAAAATATTCAAATAATCCGAAAGCAAGCGCGCAGGAACCAATCCACCGCGCGAAACTCCTATAATCCAATCCGGCTTAAACAAAGAGACCTTTTTCGCGAGTGCTTTACACATTTTTTTTATTTTCATCCAGCTAGGTTTTGAGAATTTCATAATTAGGATTAAAGGCTAGAGTTTATAAAATTACCCTAAGGAGAGTTTGTTCCTTTTCTAACTTTTTTCTTTTTGAGAAGAGGCTTTGTAAACCTCTTTTTATGAAAAGAAAAATAGCATTTACTTTGTGAACGTACATAATAGCTCCTTAGCCATGCTAGAGGATCGTCTAACAAGATAGCCATATACAAAACCAGTGGCAAAAGGATATCTGTGGATATCTTACTATGGTATACAATATTAAACCCTAACTCCACGGTTTAAGTAATAGATTTTCATTCAAACCCATTTTT
>DYTL01000047.1 GCA_020726005.1 Microcaldota archaeon
AATTTTAATTTTACAAAGATCTTGCAAACTTACCTATACATCGTCTGCGCGGAACTCTTAAATTTCGCCATGCTTTCCAAATCATCTTTTTTTACGCTCGGGATTATTGTTTTAAGCGCGCTTTCAAAATGAGTTTGTGTAATTCTTCTTGCGTTTTCGCGTATCCCAATCATTCCGGCTTCGCGTACTAAATTTTCCAAGTCTGCACCTGTAAATCCTTCTGTTCCTTCAGCTATTTCTTTTAAATCAATTTTTTCCAAAGGCATCTTTTTTGTATGTATTCTTAGTATATCAAACCTTGCTGTTCTATCAGGAATCGGAATTTCTATCATTTTATCAAATCGCCCTGCGCGTAAAAGCGCAGTATCTAATAAATCAGGCCGATTGGTTGCTGCAATAACGACTACATTTTTTAGCGAGCGTAATCCGTCCATTTCTACTAAAATACCATTTATTATATCTTCATGTATTACAGACGGATTTGAAACTGATCTTGTTCTTCCAATGTGTTCTATCTCATCTATAAAAATTATGCTTGGTGCGGCTGCACGTGCTCTTCTGAAAAGTTCCTTTGTAAGTTTTGCGGATTCGCCTACGTTTCTGTGTAATAAATCTGAACCTTTGACTGCTATGAAATTCGCTTCGCTTTCTGTAGCAACTGCTTTTGCAAGCAAAGTTTTTCCTGTTCCTGGCGGTCCGTAAAGTAGGATCCCCTTTATTGCACGTATTCCCATATGCTCGAACACTTCTGGTTTTTTAAGTGGAAGTTCAACTGCTTCGTATATGTTTTTTTTCACGGATTCAAGTCCACCTACTTCATTCCAGTGAACGTTTGGTTTCTCAACATAAACTTCGCGTAATGCGCTTGGATGAATTTCTCTAAGAGCAGAAAAGAAATCATTCTGTCTTACGCTAATTTTATCTAAAATTTCAGAAGAAATAAATTCCTCCTCTAAATTTATTTCTGGAAGAATTCTTCTCAATGATTTAAGCGCTGCTTCCTTTATAAGCAAAGATAAATCAGCGCCAGTATATCCATGGCTCACACTTGCAAGCTCTTCTAAATTCACATCTTTATTAAGTGGCATGTTTCTTGTATGTATCTGCAAAATTTCTATTCTTCCATTCCTATCAGGTACACCAATCTCTATTTCTCTGTCAAATCTTCCTGGCCTTCTAAGTGCTTCGTCTATCGAATCAGGTCTGTTGGTAGCCGCGACTACAATTACTTGTCCACGCGACTTAAGTCCATCCATAGTTGTAAGTAATTGGGAAACGACCCGTTTTTCAACTTCTCCTATTACTTCGCCGCGTTTTGGCGCAATCGCATCAATTTCATCTATAAAAACTATACTTGGCGAATTTTCTTCTGCTTCTTTGAATATCTTCCTTAATTTTTCCTCGCTTTCACCGACGTATTTGGAAACTATTTCAGGTCCGCCTATATACGAAAAATTCGCATCGCTTTCGTTTGCAACAGCCTTTGCAAGCAAAGTTTTTCCTGTTCCTGGCGGTCCGTAAAGCAAAACGCCTTTTGGAGGTTCTATACCTAATCGTTCAAAAAGTTCTGGATGCCTAAGCGGAAGTTCGACCATTTCTCTTATTTTTTGAATTGTGTTCTGCAAACCTCCTACGTCATCGTAAGTTACTGAAGGAACATTTTCAAGTTCCTTGATTGGTTCGCTTTTCACAATTACTTCTGTATTTTCTGTTATTACTACCGAAGTTGAAGGAATTACCTGCGAAACAACAAGCGGAATCGCGGTTCCAAATACACCAAGAGGAATAATATTTCCTTTTAACATCCCATTTCCAATTAGTTTTCTTTTCACGTATTGATCAAATCCAGGAGTATATCGTATTGCTTCTTTTGGTGCGAGTACAAGTTTTTTCGCCTCTTTTATATCTGCTTTTTCTAATTTTATCCGATCGCCTAATCCTATTCCTGTATTCTGTCGAATTATGCCGTCCATGCGCACTATACTCATCCCTTCGTCCTCAGGATGGGACTGCCACACAATTGCGATTGCTGATTTTTTTCCAATGAGTTTTACGAAATCGCCAGTAGCTAAATTAAGTTCTTTTTTTGTGGCTAAATCTACGCGCACTATTCCCCTTCCAATATCGTTTTGCAATGCTTCTGCAACTTTCAACATTGTAGTTTTTTCGTTCATAATATCTGCTCGTCTATTTTTTCCGCTATTTTCTTAAGCGCATGCATTCTCCTCATCATATCTAATTCTATTTCATTTATGGTTTCGCTCAAATTTTTTCCGCGCAAATAATAAGTTCGCCCTTTTTTTGAGATTATTCCTGCGCGTAAAAAAGCATTCATATGATAGACTACTGCGGCTTGGGTCACATTTGCATTTTTCATAATCTCTGAAGTTTTTACTCCTTCCTCTTTTCTACTCGCACTTAGAAGATAAAGAAATATTTCAAACGCGAGTTTTTTCTTTTTTGGATCTAAATCAAAAGATTTGCATATCCAATTTAATTCTTCATCTATACCATCTGATTTTGGCGTATTGAATTCAATTATAGTTATCTTGTGCAAATAACTTTTGCGCATGGTTTTAACTTTGAAAAGATAGATTTAAAAAGATTTGTTAAAATAATAAAAGATATTCTAAAAATCTAAGAACAAATTCAAAAAGATTCCTGGTGCAAATATGAGTGAAAAAGAAATAAAAGAAAATGATGCCCAAAAGCTTTCTTCGGAAAATGCAAAAAAAATCGTACATGACATACTAACAGAAATTGAGCACAAATCCAAAAAAGAAATTGCTCATAAGATCCCTATTCAGATAAAAGAGGAAAGCAAACAAGATTTAGAAAATGATATTGTACGATTGCAAGCGGAATTTGAAAACTACCGAAAACGCACAATAAAAGAAATGGAAATGCGCGCGGAATTCGGAAAAATGGAATTCGCAAAATCACAAATTCAGTTTCTTGATGAGTTTGAAAATGCACTTGCACATTTTGAGGGAGAAGCAAAAAAAGGAATTTGCATGCTTATGGATAATTTTAAAAAATCGCTTACTTCGCACGGCGTTCGAGAAATGAAATGTATCGGACAAAAATATGATCCATATATGCATGAGGCACTTATACAGCAAGATAGTGAAAAACCAGAAGGAACAATCATTTCTGTTGTGCGAAAGGGATATCTTTTCAAGGATAAAATACTAAGGCATGCGCAAGTTATTATTGCGAAAAAAACAGAACAAAAAAAATAACGATTCTGAAAAATTAGATGTAAAAGAAGAAACAAAAAAGGGTGAATAATATGGTATATGAAAAGATTTTAGGCATAGATTTAGGTACATCCAATTCTGCAGCTTCTGTATTGGAAGGGGGAAGACCAGTAATAATTCCGAGTGCAGAAGGCGCAAGCCTTTATGGAAAAGCATTTCCAAGCTATGTTTCAATCAATCAAGATGGTACACGGATTGTTGGAGAACCTGCCAGAAGACAAGCAGTAGCCAATCCATATGGTACAATTACAGCGTTCAAAAGAAAAATGGGAACAAACTATAAATACAATTTACATGGAAAAGAATATGGTCCGCAGGAACTCTCCGCTGTTCTTTTGCAGAAAATAAAAGCAGATGCTGAATCCTTCCTTGGACAGCCAATAAAAAAAGCAGTAATTACTGTTCCAGCATATTTCAACGATAATCAAAGACAAGCAACAAAGGATGCAGGTGAAATCGCAGGACTCGAAGTCGTAAGATTGGTTAACGAACCAACTGCAGCATGTCTTGCTTATGGTCTTGATAAACATAATAAAGAAATGAAGATTATGGTCTTTGATTTAGGCGGGGGTACTTTGGATGTTACAATAATGGAATTTGGAGGAAAGGTTTTTGAGGTGAAATCTACAAGTGGAGATACACAATTGGGCGGAACAGATATGGATAATATAATAACAGATTATCTTGCTGATCAATTTAGGAAAAACACTAAAATAGATATCAGGAATGATAAACAAGCAATGCAGAGATTGCGCGAAGCAGGTGAAAAAGCAAAAATAGAGCTTTCTACAACTTTACAAAGTGAAATAAGCCTTCCATTTTTTGCTTCTGATCCAAATGGACCAAAACATTTTTCATATTTGCTCACACGTGCAAAGCTTGAGGAATTAATGCGTCCTGTAATAGATCGATGTTCAAAACCTGTAGAACAGGCACTTAATGACTCGAAACTTAGCCCTACTCAGATAGATAAAATAATTATGGTCGGAGGTCCAACTCGAATGCCGATTGTCCAAAAATTTGTTGAAGAACTTGTAGGAAAGAAAGTTGAACGAGGTGTTGATCCGATGGAATGCGTTGCTATGGGTGCAGCTGTGCAAGGCGGGGTTCTTGCTGGAGAAGTAAAAGATATTCTTCTTTTGGACGTTACGCCGCTTTCGCTCGGAATAGAAACCTTAGGAGGAGTATTCACAAAACTCATAGAACGTAATACTACTATCCCAACCAAAAAAAGCCAGATTTTTTCCACTGCTGCAGATATGCAAACCTCGGTAGATATTCATGTTCTCCAAGGCGAACGGCCTATGGCAAGAGACAATATTGAACTTGGAAAATTCGGACTTGTAGGAATCCCACCTGCGCCGCGCGGAATTCCTCAAATTGAAGTTACTTTTGATATAGATGCAAACGGAATTTTGCATGTTTCGGCAAAAGACATGGGAACTGGAAAAGAACAAAAAATGCGCATTATTGCCCCACATAAAATGAGCAAAGACGAAATAGAGAAAAAAATGCGAGAAGCCGAAGAACATGCTGAAGAAGACAAAAAAACAAAGGAGCTTGTAGAAGCGAAAAACGAATTAGAAGCAATGGTATATACTAGTGAAAAAACCATATCGGATTTGGGCGACAAGGTTGGTGAAGAGTCGCTAAAGAAAATCCAGGAAATTTCAAAATCTGCAAAAGAGGCGATTGCTTCTGATGATTTATCTCGCATAAGACAAGAAATGGAAAACCTGAAGAAAGTACTTCAGGAAATCGGAAGCAAGGTTTATGAGAAAAGTAATAAAGGCGAAGGAATGGGCGGACCAGGTGGATTTAGGACCGAACCTGAAGAAACAAACGAAAATAATGGAAACAAACCTGATGATGAAGTAGTAAATGGAAAATACGAAAAAAAATAATCATAAAAAACCGACGCGCTGACTAAACCTTTTCAAAAAAATAATCAGAAATAGGTAATATAATGACCAAACGAGATTATTATGAGATATTAGGTATCCCAAAAAATGCATCCAAAGAACAAATAAAAAATGCTTATCGTGGACTTGCGTTAAAATTCCATCCTGATCGCAATTCAGGAAAAGATGCTGAAGAAAAATTTAAAGAAATATCAGAAGCATATGCAGTACTTTCTGATGATGTGAAAAAAGAGCAATATGACCAATATGGACATGCTGGTTTTGATCAGCGCTTTAGTCAAGAAGATATTTTCCGTAATGCGGATTTTTCGGATTTTTCTGAGATGTTCAGTCAATTCGGATTTGGAGATGATATATTTTCTCATTTTTTTGGAAGCGGAACAAGAAAACATAAGCGAGGTCAATATGGAGAAGATTTGCGTACCGAAGTTGAAATAACGTTAAATGAAGTCGCTAGTGGAACAGAACGTACTATTGCGCTTGAAAAAGATGTTTTGTGCAACAAATGTTCTGGAACAGGAGCCGAAGTAGGTTCAGGTATTAAAGTTTGCCCGAAATGCATGGGAAAGGGACAAATTGTACAAGCAAAAAGGATGGGTCCCATGGTATTCCGTTCTGTAACCACGTGCGGTACTTGTGGAGGTGAAGGTAGCGCAATTGAAAAACAATGTAGAACTTGTTATGGTAGAGGTACGGTTAAAAAAACTGAAAAAATTTCTGTGCATATTCCAAAAGGAATCCATGATGGAATGCAGGTGCGTCTTGAAGGCGAAGGAGAGTATGCGCGCGATGGCTCAGGGGATTTGTATGTTTATGTACACGTGCTTCCACATAAAGTTTTTGAAAGACATAAAAACGATCTTTATGCAGAGGTTCCGATAAGTTTTTCGCAGGCTGCGCTTGGCGCGAAAATAGATGTGCCTACAATTGATGGAAGAAATGCAAAATTAGAAATTCCTTCAGGAACTCAGACGCATACTATTTTTAAAATGCAGGGTGAAGGAATACAGGACGTACATACCGGACGAAAAGGCGATGAACTTATACGGGTAATAATCCAGGTTCCGAAAAAACTTTCGCAAATACAAAGAGAACTTCTTGTTAAATTTGATGAAGAGGGGAAAAAAGAAAAAAAAATGTTTGGAATATTTTAAACCGTAACTCCGCAAATTAAGTAATAT
>DYTL01000048.1 GCA_020726005.1 Microcaldota archaeon
CAAATTATGAAAACAACGAGCGCAAAAAAAGGAAAATCTGAGAAATATTGAATTTGGAATTACCATTTTTTCTGTTTATGAATATGTATGGTATTTGAATTATTGGAGTGTTACGGGGAAGTTGTTTTAAAATGTCAATTAGGATTTTAAAGCCATTACCTATAATACGTTTTTCATCTATTTTTTGTAAAATTGATTTTCTAAATCCAAAAAATCCTGAAACTGAATCGCTGCAATCAGCAGTATTGCGAAGAAAAAATACTATATGCGCAATAAAATTACCTCCAAAGGAAATTAGTTCACGAATTATACCCCAATTCTCATTTTTTATCCTGCAACATACTGCGAGTTCAACATTGTCCAATGCAAAAATCAAGTTTGAAATTTTCTCGGTTGGGTGCTGAAAATCTGCATCCATTACTATTATTTTTTCGGTTTTTGCGAATTTTGTAGCATCAATAATGCTTTTCGCGATACCTTTCTCGTTATGTATCGTATGATCAAAGAAGATTATATTTTTGTTTTGTACAGCAAGCCTTTCAACTATTTTTTTAGTATTATCTATAGAACCGTCATCGCTCACAATTATATAATAATTTTGCTTTAAAAGTTCTGTTGCAAGTGCATTTATTGTATCTTCTTCGTTTAGAGTGGGAAGTATTATTGTAACTGCACATTCTTTGATTTTTTTCGTTTGCATATTATAACTTACTCAACAAATATAAAAATGCTTTGTATAAATAATAAATAATGAAAACAAATTTAGACAAAGAAGAAAATTTTAAACATAAACTATTTTGGTTGCTTGTGATTTCATTTATAATAAGATTCGCATTTTTGCATGTCCATCCGCTTTATTTAGATGAATGCCTTTACAGTGAAATGACCGAAGAAATGATGCAAAAACCCTCGTTAGTGCCTACTTATATTGGATATGATACAAGTTGGAAACCACCTTTCTTTTTTTGGATATATTCTATTTTTGTGAACATGTTCAAACTTTTTACTAACGACATTGAATTAATTTATAAACTACCAAACATTCTGCTTGGTGTACTTAATGTGTGGTTGGTTTTCATAGTTTTTAAAAAAATTACAGATGAACAAAAGGCGTTTTATACCTGCGTCCTTTACGCACTGTGCAGTCTTGTAATTTATACTGATTTACGAGTACTTTTGGACACTATGAATACTATGCTTATTTTTATTTCGTTTTATTTTTATTTTGACAAACCAAACACAAAAAATATTGTAGCAGGGGCTTTATTTGCATTTCTTGCAGCGATAACAAAATCTGTGGTTGCATTTCTTATTCCGCTTGTTGTGTTTGTGCATTTTTGGAAGAAAGAAACAAATATAAAAGTCATAATTTCGCTTGCCACAGTACCAATTGGAATAATTCTATGTTATTTTACGCTTTTGCATTTCACGCCTCAACTTGCTGATAAAGAATTCATGTTGGATATAATCGGAAAAATAGTCAAGGAAGAATCAAAATATATTAACGATTTCTTTTCTTCGTTTACTAATATGTTTGTTTTTGTGCATGTACTTTTTATTTTTGCTGTGTTTGGGTTGACTAAATTCTGGAAAGAAAATGCGGCTATGACTATGTGGTTCGCTTGCATGATATTTCCATTAATTGGAAGTTCTGGAATGATTTGGTATTTTGAACCATTTATACCTATACTTGCTTATTTTTGTGTGCGAGCGCTTGCGTTTGATAGTATAACTGAATCTTCACGAGTGTGCGGAAGCCTTGGAGTTAACCCCAAGAAGAGCGCACTCTTTTCTAAGGAGAGGTGGCTTCCACCTAAAACCATATTATCAAAAGCCTCTGGCTCCTTCAGCTTTGCTGAAAGGATTGAAAACAATAAAACTGTTTTTAGGATTGGTTCGTGGAGATTCACAAAAACAGAAAAGTTTGATTCATTTTTTAAACTCGCGATTGCAGGAATAATAATATTTAATCTTATTATATGTATAATATGGTATTATTTATTTACTGCGAATATGCTGGTAGATGAACGTACTATTGGATATGCGCTTGTAGGAAAAGAAAATGTCGCATTTATAGGAGACTATCGCAATTCTATAACGGCTTTAAGCTATAAGATTCTAGAAGAGCGAATGCGCTATGGAAAATATAATGATTTTGGATGGGTAATAATTTCACAAAATAGTGTGATTGCAAATAAAATAAAAATGATTCCTGATTTCGCAATAAATTATCATACAGAAAAATATATTGTAAACGAAAAAAATATCGCACAGTTGTTTTGGAATGATGAGATATTTAGGAAGCAAACTAACATAACAAAGTTTGATTATTTAGTAATAAGTATTTCAAATACTAATTTAACTGGAGAATGGGCAAATTTCACAATACAAGGATACGAAAAAATTACTAAAAATAATAACACTAATTTGTTTAAAAGAATTTCTACATATTGAACTTGAAGAGGGTGAATTATTCTATGAATCAAATTGTAACTGAACACAAAAAAAGATATAATTCAATAAACCCTATTACAATTACATTCCCAGTAATTCCGAACATCTTCTACAACTAAACCATTCGCGCGAACCGAACAATATATTAAACTATTTTTCGCATTTTGGTGTAGATAATAGTTTTTATGAAATAGTTCCACAACCACACAATCTCCATCTATGTCCTATTCTACGCGAGAGTGCGATTTTGCTTCCTTTATCTATGCAAATTGGACGCTTAAGTTTTATTGTTGCAATTCCTTTCGCGAGGTTTGCGATAACCCCTATTCCAGTTGCAGTGTGCGCATTTATTACTATTGATTCAGTTTGTCTGAATGGCAGATTTTCTATATCTTTTCTTTCAAGAAGAACATATTTCACGTTTATTACATCTACGACAGGTGGAAGTTTACCCGGGTGTCCAATTACCGCACCTACGAACATATCTGATTTTGTTATTGAAGGGTCAAGCAAAGTTCCGATAGCTATAAGTCCGCCAGGATGCGCCTGCTCAAGTTTATCTGCTTCCGAATGAAGACTCACGATTTTGAATTTTATTGGTTCTAAAAATGTATTTTTCTGCAAACCTGGCCTAAGTTCAACTTCATCTCCAATTTTAAGCATTCCTTGTATGAGCGAACCACCAAAAACCCCACCATGCAATTTTGCTATTTCAGTACCAGGTTTATTTACATCAAACGAACGAGAAACATAAAAACGCGGCGCTGCGAGCACATCTCTTTTAGGAGTGGGAATTTTTTCTTCTATTACCTCAAAAATTGATTCTATATTTATTCCGTGTGTTGCGAGAACTGGAATTATTGGTGCGTTTTCAGCAACCGAACCTTTAATAAAATTCTCAATCTCATTTTTGTGTTCAATTGCACGTGATTTGGAAACCAAATCAATTTTAGTTTGAATTATTATTATATTTTTTATTCCGATTGCATTTAAAATCATCAAATGTTCCGCAGTTTGAGGTTGAGGGCAGGATTCGCTTGCCGCAATAAGAAACAACGCTCCGTCAATTATACTTGAAGCGGCAATTGCAGTTGTCATCAATGTTTCGTGCCCCGGCGAATCAACGAACGAAATTCTTCTTCTGAATTCGGTTTCTTTTCCGCATTTACATTTTTCTAAATTTGAATATTCATTGCATTTTTCACAGTAATAAACAGAAACATCAGCATAACCAAGACGAATGGAAATCCCGCGTTTAAGCTCTTCACTATGTGTATCTGTCCATTTGCCGGTAAGAGCTTTAGTAAGTGTGGTTTTTCCATGGTCCACATGCCCAAAAGTTCCGATGTTGATTTCAGCTTGCAACGTAAAACCCTATTATTTTTCTTCCTTTTTCTTTTGCGGAAACAGTTCATCGAATTTTGCAGTTCCATATTCTATTGTTTTGAGATTAACTTGCACAGTATCAGTTGCAATTGTATTGCCACGCACTGTTTTCTTTTTTCTTGTGCCTTTCATTTTCGGATGATAACCTACTCCTTTGGAAAGTATTACTTTGATTTTTCTAGTACCGCTTATATCTTTCCTTAAAGGAAAGCCGCTTGTATCGCTTCCACCTCGCACTTCAAACACATATCCACTTGCACCAATAGAATTACCGTCTATTTTTTCCCCTATCTTCTTACCTATCAACATAGAATCTATGCTTTTATCAAACTCTACCTGATAAGATTTTCCAGTTTTTGGATCTGAAATTACTGCTTTCATATTGTTTCACCTTTCTAAATTTATAATTAAAAGAAATTGGAATAATATTGTATCTAAAAACTTTTAAAAAGGAATAACATAACATTTTGGAACTGACATTTTAGTTTATATTACGATTCATAGTTTTTGTTTGATAAACTAATATTGAATTGTCTTCATAAATTGGATTATCAAAATAAATTAGCAATTTTGCCTTAATTTTTGATAAAACAGTTTCATTTATTGGATGTGATAATTGCATAAAACATTCATGTGTCATGTTACAAGTGGTTTTTTGCACTACAATATAATCATAACCATTTGATTTTATTAGATTAGCCATAGAAAATGCTGAAACATTGTTTAATTCATGAAAAACCACATCAGAAAGCACGATTTGTGAATTATTTGATTTAGGGAATCTTGATAAAATTCCATATGAAATTGGCATATTATGTATTGTTTGATAATATACCTCTCTATTAAGAATATAATAATTAAAATTTGGGTAAAGGTATATAGGCGTCAAATATTGTAGAGAAGCTAATTGTTGATAAAATTCTGGAATAGAACTATCAAAAATAAACAAAGTCGTAGCTGGCCATCTTTCTATCAATAATAAACATAGTATAATTATTCCAAAAAATTTCCAGATTGGTTTTTCCATTGTTATGCGTTTGATTATCAATGCTAAGAATATAGAAAAAAACAAAAGAGCAAACATTATAAAACGAGAAGGAACACGCAAAACTCCTAAAAGAGGAAAGATTGGTTGAACAAAAAATGGAATAATATATATTATAGTATCTAATATTATAAGTATAGGGTATGAGATTAGCATGCAAAAGAAAAAAAGATTTCTAAAATAATATTCTTCTTTTTCAAGTTTAGAAAATAGTGAAAATATAATAAATAATAATGAAATTATACCTAAATATGTTCCTATTTCGCTATGTACAGGAAGCGAAATTGGCAAAAAAGAAGAGATTTGCTGAAAATTAGATGGTAGAAATAGATATTCTAGACCTGAAGAATATTTAATATAAGAAAGAAAAGTACCTGGATCTATATTATTTGTACTATTATTTGAATGAAAGAGTAAAATAATCAAATAAGCAAAAAATGGTAGCAGGGAAACAAAAAAATTAGTAAAAAAATAATTAGTTCTTTCTAATTCTATAAGTAAACGCGGCGAAAAAATAATAATACATGCTAACAGAAATGGAAGCGATGGACAGGTATATATTAAATATAATGGCGCATCTTGAAAAAATAGCAATATTTGGATGAATAGGCATAATAAAGTGCTTCCACTTAAAAGCAAGAAATTTTTAGGTGAAAAAAATTCAATTTTTGAGATTTTTGCGTATCTACATAGAATATCAATGAATACTATAAATGTTGCCATTATCATTACTGTTGCTTCGCTAAGTGTAAGCAAAAGTATAGCGATAGATAATAGTATAATAGATTGTTTTTTGCGTGGTTCTTCTAAAAACTTAAAATAACATATAAAAAATAATGCTAAAAATGGAAATGCAATTGAATAATTTAAGTGATGAATCACTTTTTCAAAATGATATATTGAAAAATTGAAAATGACCGATGCGATTAAAGAAGGAACAAATGAATGACTAAAACGATAAGCTAAAGCAAATGAAAAAATTCCCCCGAGGATATAAGATAGTATTTGTAAAAATGTAACTTTTCCGAATGGCCCCCATGATTCGGGTAGAGTAATATAAAGAAGTGTCTGAAGTGGCGTTATGCTTGTTGTTGTCAAATATGCACCGTTTGGATAAAATATCTCAGAGGCATAAATAGGATTCTGACCATTTTGCAAACTGTTTTCAGTATGCCAAAAAAGCCACAAAAAAAATCCCATATCTTCTGTACCAATTAATACATGCCCAAAAGAAGATAAGGCAGGATAAAATATGAATAATGTAAATATTATTGTTATTGCAAGATTTGCGAAAAAATGCGATTTTGGAACATCAAAAAACATGATTTTATTACCTTATTTTAAAGTGTAGGACTTTTACGTTTTGCTATAATTACATTTATAAGTCCAAAAAATGTAGATGTGAATTTAATTTCATTAAAACCTGATTGCATAAGTAAAGGTATGCATATATCTCTATTGAATTCTCGTATAT
>DYTL01000049.1 GCA_020726005.1 Microcaldota archaeon
GGAAAAACAAACAGAAACAGGTTATTGTCCAAAATTTAATCCAGCGTTCTGGGATGAAAAAGAAATATGAAAATGGTTGATATGATAGGAGCGCGTGATTCTCAAAAATATTTTACTAAAAGAAATGAACGCTTATGTGGAATCAAAAGGCAAGAAAATCAAAAAGATGTATTTTTTCTATACTACATGCCTGAATTGTGCAGAGATTTATAGCAAAACGCATACGGTTATTTTCGCAAGGATATAAAATTTTTTTCAAAAAAATTTAATATTATTGAATAATAATTTTCGAGGCATAATATGAATAAAAATAAAACAACATTAATATTCTCAATTTTATTAATTTTTTTTTTGTTCGGTTGCATATATACAAAACAAGAACATAGAATTAATCAATTTGTACAAGAACAATCAGATACAAATTCGCAACTTAATATTTCTATTAATCAATCAAAGCATTTTGTACCTTTAAATTGTAGTGATGGAACATTAAATGGATATTGTTCAGGATATAAACCTTATTTTTGTCTTAATGGTTCATTTGTTTACAATGCGACAAAATGCGGTTGTTATCCTTATCAGATTTTAGAAAATGATAGTTGCAGAAATGGAAACGAATGCATAGATGGAACAAAGCACAATTCCTGCTCAATGAAAAAACCTTTTTTATGTTATGATGGAAATTTAAGCGAGAATTCAGATGCATGTGGTTGCGATTTAAAGGAAATAAAAATTAGAAACAAATGCAGATTGAAAAATGATTGTAAAGATGGAACTTTGGATGAAAATTGTTCTTCTACAAAACCATTCTATTGCTTTAATGGTTCTTTGGTGAGCAACGCAACAAAATGCGGGTGTCTAATTGGTTATAAACAAAAAGATGAGAATTGTATTAATCCCTATGGTTTCGACGTTTATAAAGAGTATGTTTGGAGTTATTCTTCCAAGAACTATAATGTTGTATTAGGTTTTAATAAAAGTCTTGTTGCATTGTACGCATCTATTCCACGTACATATTTGTGTTATAAGCCTTGTCCAACAAATTGGCAAGAAGATTTCTACAAAAAAATGATTTTCGATGATAGGCAGCAATTAATTATAGATATGCTTGTAAATTCTGTTGACGAAATAAACAGCGACAAAAAACTAAAAATTCTTATTACGTTGGTGCAATCAATTCCGTATGATTATGCGGCACTTTATTCTAAAAGTGAAAACAAATATCCATATGAAACGCTCTATTTGGGTAAAGGCGTATGCGGAGAGAAATCTCTTCTTGCTGCGGCTATTATTTCAAAATTAGGGTATGGAGTAGTGTTATTTAGCTATGAAAAAGAAAATCATATGGCAATAGGGATAAAATGTTCTAAAAATATTTCAAATTATAATTCAGGATATTGTTTTATAGAAACTACTTCCAATTGCAGTAGAATTACGGATAACACAGGAACGTATGTTAATAACATTAAGTTAAAAAGTGAACCAAATATTTACTATATTACAGATGGAAAAGAACTTGATTATGATACTGTAATGACCGATATAAATGCTAAAAAGGACTTTGAGAATGCAGCGCAGAAAATAGCTGAAATAAAAGAAATATTAAATTCGGGTATAAGTGCTAATAAATATAATTCGTATGTCAAAGAGTATAATGAATATGTAGAAATATATAATTCATATAACAAATGTTAGGTCAAATTGTTTGGTTTTTTAATCATAATAAAAAATCAAAAATATCTATAATTATTCCCTATCCAATATATTTTTTCAATCTTTCCAACCCAAACTTCGCCTGTCCAACATTTAGTCCAATAAGAATTGCAATATGGCAGAGTTCTCTTGGATTTCGTGTTGAAAATTCATCCTTTGTATAAGAAGCGAGCGCGAAAGCGATTTGATATTTTACACATATAAAAAGAAATTTGCGCATTTTGGCTAGTTCAATTGCACGTTTGAATCCATAGCTCTCAATTATCCTTCCTAAATCAATAAGAAATGCAGAATTTCCGCATGCAAAAAGTTTCATAAGTCCAATATCGCTATTATATTCATTAAGTAAAACCAACACTTTTTTGTTTTTTAATTTTACTGCTTCATTTAAAGAAGAAACTTGCATTATTTTATTTTTCAAAGATGCGGGGACAGTATTATACATAAAATTTATTTCACCTTTCTTCCTAAATTATTACGCACTAATTCTATTTTAGGAATTCGCTGTTTTCGTTTTCCGAATGCGCGGAGCGAACGTGCTTTTTTCCCTTGAGAAGTGAGTCCTCGGAATGCTCTTCCTCGAATATAAGAAATAGGGATATTTTTTACTATGGTTGGATCAATCATAATTATTTCAAAAAATTTGTAGTTTCCGTCTTCACCGATCCAATAAGAATTTAAAACTTCCAAATTTTTATAAACGCGCGCAGCTCTTTGTTCAGATAATGTTTGAAGCGAAAGTTGTGATTGCACAAAACGATAATTATGTCTTGGTTTTCTTCCTCCCCAGGGTTTTTGTCTTTTTCTTTTTCCGCGTCCAATTTTTGCGCGCAATATTACATATCCGTTTTTTGCTTTGTATCCAAGAGTTCTTGCACGTAGAAGGTTTGTAGGATACTCAACTCGTTCTATCACATTGCCTTTTCTCCATTCTACTACTTTTTGTTTATAAAGCGGGTTCTTCTCTTTGTATTCTTTTTCAAAATTCTCTTTTATGTATTTATATGCTCCCATTATTTTTCACCTTAAGCGCTATCTTGAAAGGGAAAGTTTTAAAAACTTCCTAGTATAAAAAATAGTAATAATTTTCTAATATTTAAATTAGGAATGTATTAATAGTTATTAATAGTAGATATATATTAAGTTTTTTATTAATTTTTTTTGAAAAAAATTATTTATGAGGTGTAAGATATGACAAAAAAACCACATTTAAATATAGTTTTTATTGGCCATGTAGATGCTGGTAAATCAACCACAGTTGGAAGATTGCTTTACGAAACCGGAGTGATTTCCGAGCAAATGCTAACACGACTCAAGGACGAAGCAGCAAAAATAGGAAAAACAACTTTCGAATTTGCATTTGTTATGGATGAGCTTAAAGAAGAAAGAGAAAGGGGGGTTACAATTGATATTTCACATAGGGAATTCGAATCAAGTAAGTATCATTATACAATCATTGATGCCCCTGGACACAAGGACTTTGTTAAGAATATGATTACAGGTACAAGTCAAGCCGATGCTGCTGTTTTGGTTATTTCAGTAAAAGATGGAGTTCAACCCCAGACAAAAGAACATGCATTCCTTGCTAAAGTGCTTGGTATTAATCAACTTATAATAAACATGAACAAAATGGACGCAGTTAATTATGATCAAATCAAATTCAACAATGTTAAAGCAGAAACTGAGAAACTTCTTAAAGGGATGGGATATAAAGTAGAAAATATTCAATGGGTAGCAACATCATCTTATAAAGGAGATAACATTTCTAAAAAATCAGAAAATATGCCATGGTACGCCGGACAAACAATACTTCAAGCTCTTGATAATATTACAATTCCTCCTAAACCGATAGACAAACCATTAAGGCTTTCGGTTCAAGAGGTATATTCTATTACCGGTCACGGAGTAGTGCCAGTAGGAGAAGTTAAAAGCGGAAAACTTTTGGTTAATATGCCGGTTATTTTTATGCCTTCAGGTAAAAGAGGTGAAGTAAAAAAGATTGAGATGCACCACCAGGAACTAACTGAGGCAGTTCCTGGCGATAACATTGGATTCAATGTAAAAGGTATTGAAAAGAAGGATATTAAAAGAGGCGAAGTTATTGGACCTATTAATAATCCACCAAAAGTAGCAGCAGAATTCACGGCACAAATTGTTGTTCTTAATCATCCAACTGCGATTTCTGTTGGATATACTCCGGTTATGCATATTCATACAACACATTTTCCAGGTAAGATTATTGAACTTGTGGAAAAAAAGGATCCGAAAACTGGACAACCAATTCCGGGCAAACCAGATTTCCTTAAAACCGGCGATGTTGCAATTGTAAAAATCCAACTAGATAAAGATAAACCTATTGTTGTTGAGAAATTCCAGGAGTTCCCACCTTTTGGAAGATTTGTTATTCGAGACATGGGTCAGACCGTTGCCGCAGGTATTGTTCTTGATGTAATAGAAAAGAAACAATAATAGGTTTTTTAATGGTGAGTAAAGTAAAAATAACCCTTAGTGGAGAACAACCCAAAAATATAATGTCAGTTGTGAGCCAGATAAAGGAACTTGCAAAGAATTTTGGGATGAAAATTCGCGGACCAATACCAACACCGAAAAAAATTTTAAATATAACTACACGCAGAACTCCTTGTGGAGATGGAAGCGATACGTATGAACATTGGCAGAAAAGAATTTCCAAGCGCCTTCTTTACATTGAAGCAGATGAAAGGAACATACGAAACATTCTTAGAATAAAGGTGCCTGATGATGTGTTTGTGAAAATCTCCATCAATTAAAGCTTTTTCAAAAAAAGTTTCTAGTAATTGGTTTTTTTTGATGATTATTTGTTATGCAAAGTGTAATATTATCAAAAACCGACAACTATCTATTGTGCAAAATGCAATATAATAAAGAAATCGATGCGGACTAAATTTCTTTCACAAAAAAATTTAATCTTTTTGTTAATTGTTCTTATTATTGCTCCTGTAGCTCAGTGGTAGAGCGCGTGATTGGTAATCACGAGGTCGCGAGTTCAACTCTCGCCGGGGGCTTCTCTTGTTTTAATCGAATTTTAAAAAATTAGATATCAAAAATAAATTGTCAGGATTCTCTTGCGAACATTAACGAAGGCGTTCATTTATCTAATATTCTTTCATAAAGTTTAGTCAAAGAATTCGTACGTGACTATTTTGGACGCGAATTCTGGAACATTTTTATTGTATGTGAGATCATAGGTATTATTTGTTGTTTATATAAATTTTTTTTATTGTGTTCTTGCAAACGCGTAATTAGCTGTGTTGTTTTTTCTTGTAGATCTGAAGGTAACTCATTGAAAGTGCTCATTCTTTCATTGATTCGGTTTTCAATTGAAGTTAATTGCGCAATTCTGTTTGCATCATTAGGTTTAGAAAGTTCGTTTTTTATTCTTTCAATATCCGTTTTATCATTTATTAAATTAAAAATAAACGTTCTAAAATCGTTAATAGAAGCAAGAATGCTATTTGATTTTTGTGAGCGTATCAAAAAGAAAGGTAATATACCAAAAACTTCATCAATACATGTAGGTACTACCTTAAGTAAAAGTTCTGGTAAAGCAAGAATAGCGATTTTTATACTTTGAACAGAATCAGTAAATGCTAAAAGCTTAAAGATAAAATTGCATACAGATTTATCTTCTACTTTTTGTATGAAATTGGATATTTTTATTACATTAGATCGGTTTGTTTCTATAAATGATAATATATATTGGAGAGGGTCACTATTGCGAGGTATAAAATGAGTGCAATATTCACCTATTTCAATTTTTTTAAGTAATTCACAGAGGTCTCTTTCTTTTTTGGTATAGTTACCTCTATACTTACACATTATTTCAATCACGGTATTAATAATTTCTTTAATTTTTTCCGTTCGTATATTTGAAAATGGTGGATATTCTCCATATAATTTAATATTGAAATTGCGACTATCTTCATTATTGGGAATATTTACAAGTTGAAATACTATTTTTCTTAATTTTTCATTATTTTGAAAAATATCGGGGTTCCACCTCGAGTAATAAACAGGACGTGAAGGTAGATGTGGTGAGATGATTGACATAAATTGCATAGAAGACGGAGTTACAAATTCTTCTCTATCAAATATAAGCGATCTTATAATTATAGCAATTGTTTGTTCTTTCATTGTACACTCATTTATACATTTCAGATTTACTGCTTGGAAATACCTCTCTAAATGTTGTATGGTTTCATTATTAATGTGTTGTTTTTTATTATACTCCCTATAGTAAGATATTTTCTCTTCTAAAACAAGAGCCGCACGTAATCTGATACCAAAGTCTTGAGAAATAGAAAGTACTTCAGCTGCAAGTTCAATTGGGATTGGCTTTGTTACATCCGAAGAGGCATTAAGATATTTGTGTAAATAATAATACGGTAATCCGGACCGATGGATCATATCAACACCGATAATCTTCGAATCAATTAAACCACCAAAAAGAGTTTTGAATTTTTGAATAGTTGCTTTTTGATCTAATGTTGTAGTTTTAACCATTATATGCACCTCCTATTACTAAATAATTATTTGTGTAATAAGATATATAAATCTATGCTTGTCATTTTTCC
>DYTL01000050.1 GCA_020726005.1 Microcaldota archaeon
CAAAAGAAATCAATTTGGAAATGATGATTGCTGCAGCAGAAGGAATTGCAAAACAGTTAAAACAATAAGCAAAATGATGTTGTTGAAATGTTTGACTTATTTCTATTTTTTATTTTTGGTTTAATTCTTGGAATTACAAGCGGACTTATTCCTGGACTTCATCCAAATCTTATTTCAACAATTCTTATTCTGCAAAATTTAGAATACGAACATAAAACAATTCTTATTGTTTCAGTATATGCGGGGCATATTGTTTTTTCCTATATTCCAGCTATTTTCTTCGGAATTCCTGATGAACAAACAGTAGTTTCAGTTCTTCCTGGGCAAAGAATGGTACGCGAAGGAAAAGGAATGGCGGCACTAAAAACTACTATAGTTTCAAGTCTTATTGCTTCAATTGTTGCATTTCTTTTAATTCCATTCGCACTTCAATTTTATCCTATTGCATATTCATTCATAAAACATTATTTAACTCCGATTCTTCTCATTATTTCAATAGTAATGATTATTAGAACCAAAAATCCAGTTTATTCACTATTAATTTTTCTTACTTCGGGATTTTTTGGTGCGTATGTACTTAAAATTCAGATGCAAGATGTGTTCTTTCCTCTGTTTTCTGGTTTTTTTGCAATGGGCGCAATATTGAATTATCAAAAATCAAAAATACCAAAACAAGACGAACAGCATATTGATTTTGGAATAGTGAAATATGCACTTTTTGGCACGTTTCTTGGCGGATTTGCAAATCTTATCCCTGCTATAAGTTCGCCTGCGCAGGTTGCAGTACTTGCTTCGGTTTTTATTTCATTTGAAACTATTGCTTATCTTGCAACTATTTCAGCAATAAATGTTGGGCAATTTGTTTTTGCACTTGCAAGCAGTGCGAGCATAGAAAAAGCAAGACATGGCGTAATAGTAAATCTTGGGCAAATAACAAATATAGGGCAAAATATGCAAACAATCTTAATTTATTTCTTAATTGGAATTGCGATAACCTCAATTTTAATCTATTTTCTCAGAAAAAGGATTTCTCTTTTTGCAAATATAAATTTCGTGCAATTCAACAAGCTACTTGCATTTTATCTTTTATTAGCGGTTTTCCTTATTAATGGTTTTGTGGGAGTTACAGTTTTCATAATTTCTTCGTTAATTGGTTATATCACAGTAAAAATGAATGTAGAACGAACAATAATGATGGGCGCAATAATTGTTCCGACGATTATGTTGTTGAATTAAGATTTATATTTTTAAAGCGCGAAATAATAAAAAAATATTTTATTCTACGACGAAAAGATAAATCGATTACAGATTATTTGTGCGTACGTAAAACTAAAGTCAGTTAGGAGCAATATTTTTTTCCGACGTTAAACAGCTCACTCTTTGTGAAGTTTAATCTAACGCCTATGCGCATTCATCAAGTGCATCCTTTGTCGCTTCAACGCAAGCTGTTAATACTTTTTCTGGTTTTTCTTTTGCGTTCGCGCCAGCTGCTTTTGCATGTCCTCCTCCGCTTGCAGAAAATTGAATTCCAATATTAGACATTATTTTATTAAGTGCAATCGGAACTTGTTTTCTTGCTCTTGCTGAAATTCGGGTTTCCTTGTTGTTATAGTTTGCAGAGAATACAATATCTGCGAATTCGCTTATTGATGAGGAAGCATTGCTTTCATTTGAATCTACAATAGTAGTTACTATTACGAAATTCTTATAAATAAGAACGTTCGCTTTGTGAAATGCTTGAAGAATGTTTATTTTTTCATCAACTTCTCTTTCTGGTTCAGCATAATTAAGAATTTCGGTATAAGATTTACCGCAAATTTTTATTAATTTGTTTAATTCGGAAAAGCTTTGTGCATTTCCATTTTTAAATCTTGCTGTATCTGAAACAATTCCTATTGCTAATGCAAATGCAGCCTTTTTGCTTATTTCCGGTAGGATTGAAGAAATTATTTGTGCATTTGATGGAGCAGTACAATCTAAGATTTCTAATTGTCCGATTATTTTATCAGAATCGGATTTTTGGTGATGATCAATAACGCAAAGGATGTTCCAACCTCTTGCTTCCTTTATCATAGAATATGTTCCGCAATCTACTACAATTAATCCTTCAAATTGCTCTTTTTTTACCTGCTTAAATTCCTTTATTTCTATTCCTATATCCATAGCAAAATTTTTTGTAGGTTTATTCATTTCATCCGGAGTTAAAATTATTGAATTTGGAAAAATCGTGCTTAGTGCGTATGCAGAAGTTAATGCATCTAGATCAGCATTTCTGTGCATAGCTATTGCAATTTTTTTGGATTTAAATTTTGTTATGAAATTAGTTAATATTCAAAACACCAAAAAATTGAATTTATGAAGAAATATCATATCCCTTTGAACTATCCTCGATTTTTTTTCCGAGTTTCATGAGTATGGATTTCAATTTTTCCTCTTGTTGAATGAGCGTTTTAATGCGTATTTCAAATAAATCTTTTTTCTCCATAAGATCTTGTTTACCTTCTTCTTTTGTGGTCTTCACAAGAATAGTACCTATTGCTCTGTAAACATCTCCGTTTGCTTTTATAATTTCCTCACTTGCAATTGTTATTTCATTGAGTTGGAGTTGTATTTGGTGCTTCTGAAGAAGAAGTGACTGCAATTGTCTTTCTATATTTTGGTATTCAATAATATCTTTTTCAAGTTCTGGGTTCGGTTGCTGATTCATATTTTCACCATTATAGTTCATTTTCTATGTTTTCTATTGCCTGCAAATATCTAAGATAACTATTTACAGTTGAGCGCAAAGCGACAATATCATCTGCATTTATTCTTATTATAAGTTTGCCATTTTTTATAAATATTTTGCTTGAAAAACGTTTGTTAGATACATTTTCTTTTTCTAAAGCCGAGATTATATTCTTTGCTTTTTTATCCGAGATTTTAAGAATTAATTCCGCACTGTTTTTCATCTAAAATTACCTCATATCCCAATTCAAGGATAATTGTTTCATCGTTCATAATTGTAAGTTTTCCATTTTCCGCAAAAAGAATTGCTTCGCCCCCATAGAAAGAATCCAACCCAAAAAGTTTTTCGAAAATTAGCGAATCTTTTCCGTTTAGAATATCTATCTCCATTTTCGCATTATCACAAATTTTAAAATTCATGATACGAAGGAATTCTTTTTTCCAGTTCCATTCGCAAATAAAAACCGAAATAAAAAAGATTTCCAAGTAAGAACATTCCGAATTAATTCCAGAAGAAAAAAGCGCAACTGTGTTTTCACCTTTTTTGCGCGCTTCAGAAACTAATTGTTCAATCGTTTTTTTACTGCGTGCACAATAATACGAACAAAACGCATTTGCAAAAGAAATTGCAAATTCATTAGTCTTTTTATTAATATAGCGGGTTGTACTAATCAGCATAATGAACCAACCAAACTTAATCAGTGTTTACAGTTTTTGCGATGGGCGGCCTGAGTTTAAACAGGATTTTCTCACCGCTCGGAGGAAATTGAAATTCGTTATCTTCTATTTCTACTAATTCACCGGTTTTCCAAACCTTGTATTTCGCCATTTTAATCAACCTCATTTTTTGGAATATTCATTAATTATTCTATTTACTACTTCGCCTATGCCTGTAGTAAGCATATAGGCTCCGCCTGCGATTTTAGCATTGCAGGATTTGCACTGCCATATCGCATTGCTTATCCTTTTCACGTTTTTCTTACCGCATTTTGAACAAATATATTTACTTCTTTTTGCACGCTCTGCTGCATTATACTTTTTTCTTAATCTTGCACCAAATTTCGGAGTTTGCATTCTATTCACCTTATATATTTTCTTATTTCCTCGCCCTTTTTAAACGCTATGTCAACTGCTTCAAGCACTTCATCCTTGCTTAGTGCACCTTTGGTCTTTTGGATAGCTGCAATTTGGCTGTTTTGAGTTGTGTTTATTGTTAATTTTGTATCTGCTGCAAGCATTTCTTCTTTTGTTGGGTCTACCAAAAAGTATTTGCCTATCTTCACGAATGTTGTTGCTATAGGGTAATGTTTAAGTTCAAGTTTTCCGGAAAATTCATCTCTTATAAGTACACCTTCTGAGTATTTAGGTATTTTAGTATTAAGAAGCGCACTTATTGCTGCGAGCGAAGCGGTATCAGTCATATTTCCCGCGTGATCAAGCACATAAATATCTAAGTAAAGTGCAAGAACCTTTCCTTCTTCCATAAAAAAATTTGCAGTTATCTGATTATTTCCTTCAATTTCCGCGCTGCGTATACCCCTATCAGTAACGCGTGCGAGTTCAATTGAATCTTCATTCGGAGGACCAGACTCGAAATTCGGACTTGCGAGCGGAAGGAATTCACAATTTACGTTAAATATCCCTTCTTTTGGTCTATCTGAAAACGGAGTCGCTACTGTTATTTTTGAAGCTGCAAGTATTTGTGTCTTGCCTATTTTCACAAGTGCTGAACCCTCCGCACTATCAATAACTCCTTTCGTAACGCTTATTGGTCTATATTCATCAAACGCTCTATCATCTATTCTTTGACCTTTCACGAGTAAATCAAGCAAGATTCCTTTCTTAATATCGTGCATTGCTATATCTTTTGCGCTTTCACTCATATTAATCCCTCTAATTATTTATAATAGATTAAGACCTTCGATCTCTAATTTTTCGTATCTTTTTATAATCGCATTTGCTTGGAGTTCATGTATCCTCTCGCTTGCATCCAAAGCCTTATCTATTGTAGCTGAAAATTCCTCTTTGGTAAGAAGTCCGTCCATTTGAAGAAGGAGTATTTCCTTGTTCCTGTGTGAAATCGCCATTGGAACATCACTTTCTCCGAAATTATCTTCTTCCTTTCCTAAATCAAGAACTATTTCACCATCAATTTTTCCAACCGCGATACCACATACCATATCTTTCATTGGAATGCCTGCATCAGCAAGGGCTACTGCAGCCGCAGTTATTGCAGTAGCGCGCGTTCCTCCCTCAGCTTGAAGCACCTCTATAAAGATATTAATCTGAGTCATTGGATAAAGTTCGCTAACTACTAAATTTTCAAATACCTCTCTTATTACTTTCGAAATTTCAATACTTCTCCTGTTTGGTCCGCTCCTTCCATGTTCATCCTTGCTTGCAAATGGGGCCATTATATATCTGCATTTCACTATTGTTTTATAAGGGTTGGCTTCGTGTTTCGGTATGCATTCCCGAGGACCGAAAATTCCTACAATAATTTTATTTCCACCCCACTGAACATATGCAGAACCATCAGCCTCATTAAGTACTCCTGTTTCTATTTTAATTGGCCTAAGGTCATTTGGACCCCTACCATCTATCCTTTTTCCATCTACTATTAGTTTTTTTACAGACATATTTTCACCTATAATTATTATTTTTTATATGTAAGGAAATCAGAAATTTGTTGAGTTAGTCCAGTAGTGTGTGATCCTTTATCTACCATATTTATTGCTTTAATAGCAAGCGGAATATTACCTCCGGAAAGATAAACATAACCATTATTACCTACGTAAATTTCAGTGTCAGTTCCTCGCGCAATTGTTATTATCATACTATTCTTTTTTCCTATAAGCCTTGGCACCTTCGCTGAAGGAAATTTGATTATTTTTCCCGGCGTAAGTTTACGCGCTTCAGTTATGTCAACATTTCCAATTTCATCCACGTCTTTTATTTTTCCGTACATTATTTCGCCCATTGAAAATGGCACGCACGTATCTTTTCCAGAAAGAAATCCCTCAAACGGAGTATTTATATCTATCATGTATCCATTTCCTTTTACATAAACCACAACACCTACTATACTATCACCTTGCCTTGGTGTATAAATACTCTTTATAGGAACGAATTTGTTTTCCTCATTTATAAATCCAGTTACCGAAGCGAACGTTTTATTGTTTTCCACTATTGTGGTTTCAGTTAGGAGTCGCGTTTCGGAGATTTGTTCTCCTGGAACGATTATTTTTTTCATTTCAATCACCTAAATTTTTTCAAAAAAATTTAATAAAAAAACACCGAAATTTATATTGTATTATTACTAATTATTAAAAAATAAAAAACCTACAACTAACAGTTGCACAAAAGTACAACATTATCAAAAATCTACTACAAAACTTTTTCAAAAAAAGTACAATTTTGCCCGCCTTTTGGTTGTGTACTTTTAAGTTTTTTTACTCATTTATATTTTAGTTATGAAACATAGTATATTTAAATAGTATATCTAAACTTAATATTAGTAATTCCGAACATCTTCTACAACTAAACCATTCGCGCGAACCGAACAATAT
>DYTL01000051.1 GCA_020726005.1 Microcaldota archaeon
GATACAAAACTCTCAAAATATTATATTACTTAATTAATTGGTCAGGCTACTAGGTTTGGATTTGTTGCTCCTCTATCTCCAAGAGCTCTAGCAGCATTACGGCGCTCCTCCCAACTTCCCTTTTTCAAGAGTTCAATTAAAGTGTCATTATCTAATTCCTTAAAATTTATTTCAGTCATCCAATCACCTAAATTTTCAGTGTATATCTATAATTCTAATTATATATTGAATACAACATTATT
Source organism: Microcaldota archaeon (assembly GCA_020726005.1). Classification (GTDB taxonomy): domain Archaea; phylum Micrarchaeota; class Micrarchaeia; order Anstonellales; family Bilamarchaeaceae; genus JAHJBR01. The sequence goes on from DYTL01000051.1 coordinate 243, forward strand.
TAAATGTGTTGGTTATAGAAAATAGAGGCGATTCAAAACACGCACCGAAACAAAACTTTAACAAATTAAAAATAAAATATTTAAATGCGCGCAAACTAATGCGAGTATTTTTATTTCTTATTCTTTTATTTTAAGTATGAATAAAAACGCAAAGGAAGAAGCAAAAACACTATCAGAAGAAACTCACAAATTCGCGATAGTGAAAAATTATCCAGAATCTAGATATTATGAAATAAACCAAAAAAATAATGGGCTGTTTTCGTTATTTCTTAAAAAAATAGGTTTGAAAAAAACCTAATTTGGCGATTTTATGAAGGTTTTGTTAGTTGGGAATGGAGCGCGAGAGCATATTATTGCTGAACAGATTGCACGAAGCGCTGAGCTTTATGCAATAATGAGCAAGAAAAATCCTGGCATAGCAGAACTCGCGCAGAAGTTTTATCTTACTAATATTACAAACCCAGAAGCAGTTGGGTTATGGGCAATAAAAGAAGATATTGATATTGCGTTTGTAAGTCCTGATGTAGTTTTAGCAGCAGGGGTGAGCGATGCGTTAGAAAATGCGGACATTCCAATTGCTTCACCAATAAAGGCAGCCGCACGAATAGAATGGGATAAGTCATATGCGCGCAGTTTAATGAAAAAATATGCAATAAAAGGTTCGCCAAATTTTGAAATAGTTAAAACTAGAAAAGATGCGCTTCGAGTAATAAAAGATCTCGGTCAAGTCGCGATTAAACCTATTGGGCTTACTGGCGGAAAAGGAGTAATGGTTTCAGGTGATCATTTTGGTGATATAAAGGACACAATGGATTATGTATGTGAGCTTTTAAAAAAAGACAAACAAGTGCTCATTGAAGAAAAAATAATAGGTGAGGAATTTTCTCTACAACTTTTTTCAGATGGAAAGCGAATATCACTCATGCCTCCTGTTCAGGATCATAAGCGCGCGTATGAATTTGATTTAGGTCCAAATACTGGTGGAATGGGTTCTTATAGTACTGGCAAGCTTCTTCCGTTTATGTGTAATGATGATTTAGAAAAAGGAAGACAAATTTCACAGGCAGTTATCGATGCGCTAAGAAAAGAGGATGTAGAATTTAAAGGCGTGCTTTATACTCAGCTTATGTGTACGCAAGATGGAGTAAAATTAATAGAATTTAATGCACGTTTTGGTGATCCAGAAGCAATAAATGTTCTTTCGCTCATAAAAACACAATTTGTTGACATTTTACAATCAATAGTGGATGAAAACCTTTCTCAAGTTAGTTTTTCTGAAAAACCTTCGGTGGTTAAATATCTTGTTCCTGTTGGTTATCCGAATAAATCTATTCCAGACAGCGAAATTTCTATTGATAAAAAGAAAATGTGGGATTCTGGCGCAAAATACTATTACGCGTCGGTTTATGAAAATAATGGAAAAATTTACACTACAAATTCGCGCGCTGTTGCCGTAGTAGGAGTAAATAATTCATTAGAAAATGCTGAAGAAAAAGCAGAAGAAGCGGCACGATGCGTACACGGTCCACTTTGGCACAGAAAAGATATTGGAACGTATTCTTTAGTGCAAAAACGAATTGAAAATATGGGAAGGTTGCGCGCATAAAAATAATCTGTGCAATTGGAATAGGTTTTTTCTAACTTTCTTCATTTAGTTTCATCTTTTAAGAATTTCGTTTTTTCCTGAGGTGCGCCTCAGTATGGCAAGTGTCAAGATGGGGGTGTGCTACCTATGCCCTCTAACTATTTTGGAGCAGGTCAAACCAAAATTAGTATCAAAATATTGGAGCATTACACGAGTTTTAAATTACTTAATAGCTACTTTTTATAACCTAACTTACGCAAATTCGCATTAAACTAATTTTTATAACGAATCGATTTCGAGAACGAACGCGCTGATTTTTTGGTTTTGTAGTGTCAAAAATAGAAGTATAACTTTTCTGAGAAAGAAGAAAGTTAGAAAGAGTATATACATCTATGTAGTGTCAAATAAGAGGGAGGAAACATGAGTTATACAGACGTCAACGTATGTTTGCAATTCGGATATCTCCATATTTTTGAAGCTCATTTTTAACTCTATAAATGTTGGTTTAGCGGTTAGTGAAGAGAAAATTGAAATGAGTTTTAAGGATTTGAAAATGTTTGTTGATATTGATCCCGTTAGACACTGGAAAGAAAACAGGGTTTTAGCTCATATCTTCTTAGCTGTTCTAGCCTTTGGATTGAGAAGCTTAATTGAGCTGAAGCTTAAGAGAGCCGGAATGAATATCACAGCTCAGGAAGCAATAGAAAAACTAAACAAAGTTCGTGCCTTGGTAGTGCGAGACAAGCTCCTAAAACTAACTAGCGAAAGCGAAGAAACGCGTTCGATTACATCAATTATTGAGCGCTAAAACGATCAATTTGCGTAATTTGGGTTAAAACTCTTGAAAGCGTCTTCAATAACTACGATATTTCCAGTGTTAGAAACGATATGTCCTCCGGAAAAACAAAAATTGATGAACATATATTACAAATGAAGATAATGCGTCTTAAAATGATGTATCTTAAATAAGGACAAAAACTCTTTGTAAATGAATAATAATATTTTTTTATATTTATCAAATTAATTATGCTATATAATCAAACTAGTGTCAAAAAGTCCAACTGCTAAAAACAGTTCTATACATACTAAAAAGCCACCTATTGTAAAATTCGTAGTAGCTCTGGTTTTTGCGGTTCTTTCAACATGGAAATCAACTGCATGGAGAAGTATGTGCCCGCCTAAATAAAGTAAAAATACTTTAATCGCGATTTCTATTCCTCTGCTTGCATTGAAAAATAAGAGCAATCCAAAGATAGTAATGTTTATCATTCCATCTTTGATTGCGTGACTTACGCTATGTTTGGTCATTTCAGCAAAAAAGAAGATTATTGAAATGCCAACTGCAACATTGAAAAGAGTCCAAAGTGCACTTATCACAACCGAATCAAATTGTATACCTAACCATGAAATTGGGATAGTAGCTAAAGGAAGTGCAAAAAGAGGGATATATGTTCTCAGAGATGGAAAAAGTGAATGATAACTCCAGCTTTCTCGTGCAAGATTATTGCTTCTTTTTTCATAGGTGGGTCTATCAGTATAAATAACTCTTTTCGAAAAATCTTGGCGCATAGAATAAACGTGTGATTTAAGCCCTTTTTCTGAAATTTGTAAAGGAATTTGCTTTTCATTATCTATAAAGCGTTCGGATACTTGTTGAGAACGTTCATCAAATAAATCTGTTTGTTTCTTTTTTTTGTCCATTATTTAAATTGACGTGGATATGTTTTTAAATTCTTTTATTGAAACCTCATTATGTCGTTATCAATAATTCTTATGATACTTGGTATTTTCGGAATAATTGGAGAGCTCTTTATTCCCAGTGGAATAGCTGGTATTATTGGTTTTGGATTATTAGCATGCGGTGTTCTTCTTTTTTTTAATGTGTCTATTGAGTTTGCAGTAGTTGGAGGAATTCTCACAAGTGTGATTGCAGCAGTAGTAGCATACTTATTTTGGATACGAGTACGCGCTAAACCGATCAAAACAGGAAGCGAATCATTTATTGGTCTTGATGCAATAGTATTTAGTGATTTTTCTAACTCAAAAGGACGCGTACATGTGAACGGCGAGGAATGGAGTGCGCGTTCAAAAAGTGGAAAGGATTATAAAAAAGGCGAGAAAGTTAAAATAACAGCTGTTATAGGGGTTTATATAGAAGTTGATTAAATGGGTGTAGAAGGACTTGTTTTTCTTATTATTGGAATTACTTTCTTTTCGCTTGTGTCGCGCTCGTTTATAATAATTAATCAATATGAGGAAGGAGTAAAATTCAGATATGGGAGATATGTAAGCAAACTCACTCCAGGAATAAATTTTATTATTCCGCTTATAGACGTTATTTCAATAGTGGACATGCGAATCCGCTCACTTGAAGTACCATCTCAAAAAGTAATTACTAAGGATAATACAGTTGTAAAAATAGAAGCAGTTATCTATTATCGTCCGACTGATGCGGAAAAAATAATTCTTAATGTTGCTCAATATGAACTTGCTTCGATCTGGCGCGCACAAACATCTCTTCGTGCAATTATTGGAGATATGACATTTGATAATCTTAATTCTGAGCGCGAGCATATAAACAAAGAATTAACGAATAATTTAAAGGAAATTACTGAAAGTTGGGGAATCAAAATAATAAGTGCTGAAATCGGAGAAGTGAGTGTTACATCTGCTGCGCTCGCTTACGCACTCGCAAGAGAAGTGCGAGCAGAACGCATTAAACGTGCATGCATTCTCGAAAGTGAAGGTACGCGCGAGGCAGCAGTACTTAATGCACAGGGAATTAAACAAGCAACTGAAACACTTGCAACTGGATTAGCAACTGCAAAAATAAATATTGCACAAGGTGAGTCCGGTGCGATTGAAATTGTTTCAAAAGAAGCTCAAAATATCGTTGGTCCTGCTCTTTCTCTTTGGGAACTAAATACATGGAAGCGAATTTCAAGTAGTCCTGATGCTACTGTAATTTTGCCATATAATATAAGCGGGTGGATGGAATGTATGAATGGGATAGAAGGACAAATAAACAAAAAAATAATATAAGGTGAAAACTATGGATTTGGAAACTGTTGGTGTAGGATGTTTTGCTACAATTATTGGGTTTGGAATACTTACTTTGATTAGGGGAATAAGAATTTTTAAGGAATATGAACGCGGAGTAAAACTTAGTTGGGGTCGTTTCACGGGTGTTGTTGGCCCTGGTTTTGTATATATTATTCCGTTTGTAGATCAAGTTACAACTACTGATTTAAGAACGTGTACGCTTGAAGTTCCAAGACAGGATGTTATCACAAAAGATAATGCAAGCGTAGGTGTTGATGCGGTTATTTATTATAAAATAACTGATCCGGAACGCGTTGTTCTTAAAGTGGAAGATTTCCGATATGCGACAATACGCCTTGCGCAAACAACTCTAAGAAGTATAATAGGGGATATGTCCTTAGATGATGTACTTTCAAAAAGAGAAATAATAAACACCAAACTTAGAGAAACATTAGATGAAGCAACAGATAAATGGGGTGTAAAGGCTGAATCAGTAGAAATAAAGGAAGTTAATCCTCCTGCTACAATTCAGGAAGCAATGACAAAACAGATGGCCGCAGAAAGAGGTAAACGCGCGATGATTCTTGAAGCAGAAGGTTCAAAACAGAGTCAAATTCTTCAAGCAGAAGGACAACGAGATGCTGAAATACTTAAAAGCGAGGGTTTAAGACAGGCGAAAATCTTACTTGCCCGTGGTGAAGCTGAAAGCATAAAACTCGTTGCGGATTCGGCAAAATTAAATCTTATCGGACCTGCACTTACGCTTTGGCAACTTAATGCCCTTACAGAAGTAGGAAAAGCACCAAGCACCAAATTTGTTATTCCAATGGAATTTACTTCCATGATGGAACGCATAAGCAAAAATATTGCTGGTGGAAAGGAAGAAGATAAAAAGAGTAAAGGTTGAAGGAACCCGTAGTTTTCGATTATAGTATTAAGTGGAAACCACTTGCCTTCAGACCGAACTCTAAAAAATTCCTAAATTAGGCGCCATATTTTTTCTATTTGGCAATAATAACGGTTGGTTTTATAGATCTATGGTATGTAATTAGATACCATGTCATACATTGTTTACAAGAAAATTGGAAACCAAGAATATGCATATGATAGAAGAAAATTTTCTGAAAAAATGATCTTAGATTTTGGAGATGCTTTCATAATCC
>DYTL01000052.1 GCA_020726005.1 Microcaldota archaeon
AAATTGAAAAAAAAAGTAAAAACACAAAGGAATTTTTGGAATATTCCTTTTTGATAAAAGCACCTGAAAATTAATATATCATGAAGTTTTGGCAAAGTGTTTCCACTTCTTCTTTTATTTTTCTTTTTATCTCTTCATCATTTCTATTTTCTATTGCTTTATGGATAAATCCGGCAATTTCCTTCATTTCACTTTCCTTCATTCCGCGCGAAGTAAGTGCAGGGGTCCCTAATCTTAAGCCTGAAGGATTAAACGGCTTTCTCAAATCATAAGGAATAGTATTCATATTTGTTGTGATACTTACTGAATCGAGCAAAACTTGCGCTTCTTTTCCTGTTATATTTTTATTTTGCAAATCGAGCAAAAGAAGATGGTTATCTGTTCCTCCGGAAACCAACCTAAACCCATAGTCCATAAGCACTTGTGCAAGCGTTTGGGCATTCTTTACAATTTGTTTTGTATATTCTTTGAATGAAGGAAGTGATGCTTCTTTTAATGCAACTGCAATTGCCGCGGTAGTATGATCGTGCGGGCCTCCTTGCAGACCAGGGAATACTGCTTTGTCTATTGCTTGCGCATACTGTGTTTTGCACATTATTATCGCGCCTCTTGGTCCACGTAATGTTTTGTGCGTAGTTGTACTAACCACATCAAAATAAGGAACCGGATTTTCATGTATTTCTGTTACACACAAACCTGCAATATGCGCAATGTCTGCAAATGCATATGCGCTAACTTCATCACAAATTTCTTTTATTCTTCTAAAATCATATTTGCGAGGATACGCAGTCGCACCAACTATAATCATTTTGGGTTTTTCTTCTCTTGCTTTTTTGAGCATTAAATCGTAATCTATTAGTTCGGTTTCCTTATCTACACCATAAGTAATCATTTTGTACCATTTTCCGGAAAAATTAACCGGAGAACCATGAGTAAGATGCCCTCCATGTGCAAGATCCATACCCATTACTTTTTCGCCTATCGGCACTAATGCCGCATATATTGCTTGGTTTGCTGGTGAACCAGAATATGGCTGCACATTTGCGTGTTCTGCTTTGAAAAGTTTTTTTGCGCGTTCTATCGCAATAGTTTCTATTATATCTATAAATTCGTTTCCACCATAATACCTTTTTCCTGGATAGCCCTCGGAATATTTGTTCGTAAGCCAAGAACCCATTGCTTCCATAACTTCTGTAGATACATAATTTTCCGAAGGAATTAATTCTAAACTATATTTCTGTCTATGCAACTCTTTTTGCATTGCACTATAAATTTCAGAATCACTATCTTTTAGCATAATTCCATCTTATAAAAAACGCCGAGAGCAGGATTTTCAACAACAAAATACTAAATCATTTTTTTCTTTTAAATCGTTTTCTTTTACGATGAATGACAACGGTTTTTGTTTCGGTACTCGTACGAAATGGCACGAGAGCCAAAAACTTTTCTTAGACCTTTCTTTTCCTAAAAGAAAGGGATATGGTTTTGAACCTGCAATCCCATGAAGGATCGGTTTACTCTCATCCGGTTCGAGATTCGTCAATTACGATATGTAAAATTTCCGACGCACTACCAGACTTCACGTTTTGCGTGAAAATTTTATTGTTCACAACAAAACATTATGCGATCTCGGCGCAAAATATAATATAATATTAGATAGTATTTTAATTATAGTGTTCTTAACTTTTTTTATGATTGTTCTTAATCTCAAGACATATTCAGTAAGTTTGGAAAATGCTCTAAATTTCGTTGAAATCGCAAAGGAGATTTCAAAAGAAACAGGAATAAGAATTCCAATCGCGGTTCCTTATGTCCACTTAAAAGATGCAACGAAAATATATAAAGATGTATTTGCCCAGCATGTTGATGACAATAGACCCGGAGCATTTACTGGTGCAATGCCTGCGGAAGCAATAAAAATTACAACGGCTGTGGGTTCTTTACTTAATCATTCTGAAAAAAAGGTTTCTTTTGAAAAAATAAAATCTACTTTAGATAGAATGAATAGCCTTAATCTTGAAACAATAATATGTGCTGAAAGCCCAGAGGAAGTGCTCAAGATAGGGCGTTTAAATACTAAGTTTATAGCTATGGAACCACCAGAACTTATAGGAAGCGGTATTTCAGTTGCGAATGCAAAGCCGGAAATCATAAAAAATACGGTTGAAATAATAGCAACAATAAGCAGAGAAATGCAAGTGCTCTGCGGTGCTGGTATAAGTAATAAAGAAGACGTACAAAAAAGCATTGAACTTGGCGCGAACGGAATACTTATTGCATCTTCATTTGTGAATTCAAAAAACCCGAAAGAATTTTTGCGCTCACTTACTTCTGTTTTTTAATAATGTTTCGTAAAATTCAAGCATATCTTTTGCGCACATACGTAAATCATATTTTTTCGCTTCTGTAATAGCATTTTTGGAAAGGTTTGCCTTATTTTCTATTGCAAAGATTATCTTTTCCGAAAAATCCCGGGAATCAGAAAAACAATATCCATTCTCACCATCAGTAATGCATTCAGCAGATGCACTATCCTTTGGTACAACTGCTGGAGTTCCAGTAGCCATTGCTTCAAGCACCACAAGTCCTTGTGTATCAAAAACTGAGGGAAATGCAAAAACATCAGCTGAACGATAGAGCGCCGAAAGCTCTTCATTAGGAACAAAACCAGTAAATATGAAATTTTCTGAAAGTCCGCTACTCTTTACAAGATCATTGTAATATTGCATAGCAGGACCCTTTCCTCCGATTACGAATTTCACATTCGGAATTTTATTAACTACGTTTTGTGCAGCATCTATAAGTAACGCAAGATTTTTTTCTATTACTAATCTTCCTACATAAAGTACTAGCGGACCTGTTATTCCGTATTTTTTATTCACGAATTCATATTCAACTTCAGGATGAAAAATATCAAGATCAAGCCCTGCTGGGAATACTATAACATTTTTTATATCATGTTTTTCTAGTATTGCTCGGGAGAAATTGCTGGGAGTTATCACTTTATCAAAATTTGAATAGTACCATTTCATATATTTCCACATAATGGATTCAAAAAGATTCTGTAAATTTCCTCTCTTAGTCAAATAGTGCGTTGCTTCAGAAACTATAGTATGAAAAGAGGCTATTACAGGTGCGTTTATTTTCCTTGCTGACTGGAACGCTGCAATTCCAGTTGTAGATATTCCGTGTGAATGTACAATATCTGGCTTTATTTCCTTTATCATGTTCGTTGCAGAAACGAACGGAAACAATGCAATTCTATAATCCGGATATGGTTTGAAGGAAGTTGAATTGAAATAATGTACATGTAAATCCTTATTTTCTTCTTTTTGCTTTTTTGTTCCAGGAGCGAAAACATATACTTCGTGCCCCATTTTTTCAAATATTCGCCTATAATTTACTATATATGTTACTACTCCATCTGTATTTGGAAGATAACTATCGGTAAAAAATGCAAGCTTCATAAAAAATCATTTTTCTTATTTAAGCACGTTCATGAAATTTACCTCTGAAACTGAGGAAGGAATAGTGTTAGAAACAAATATATAATCACTTAGCTGTCCTAATTTTTTAAGCGAATCGTTAATAAAAAATCCGTGTGTTGCAGCTATTGCAATCTTTCCAGCGCCATTCTTTCTTAAATTTTCAATCGCTTTGGTCATTGTTGAACCAGTAGAAATCATATCATCAATGATAAGAATATCTTTTCCCCCTACATCAAATCCGATCTCCATTTTTTCTATGTTTCTATATATAATATTTCCTTTTTCATAATCCCCGCGCATTTTGTTCATGGATTTTCCATTGCTCATGTAATTCGCACCCGCATCAGGACTTATAATTTCAAAATCATTTCCAAGTCTTGTTTTTGCATGAGATATGAGAAGATTACTAAGTGTAATGTTTCTTATTTTCATTCCTCCATATTCAATATCCCCTGCTTTTTTTAGGAAATGGCAATCAAATGAGGTTATGCGTGAATATCCTGCATTTTTTAGTATACCTATAGTTATTTCGGCGCTTTTTATTTCGCCTTCAAACCATATTTTATCCTGTCTTGAATATGGAATGTAAGGTGTAACAAGTTCAATACTTTTTGCTTCTTTTAGTGCATGCGCTAAAAACACGGCCTGTATAAGCGAAGTGTTTTGAGAAGGATAAAGTCTATGATATACTATTACGTCTTTTCCTGCAAAAGATTTTACATCAGGAATTCGTATATAACTATCGCCATCTGGAAATTCCTTTATTTCTACATTTGGAACAAGTAAATCCGAAAAATTAGTTGATACAATTTTTTCCATAACATCAATTTCAAGTTAAGATTAAAATAACCCTGTTATTTGTCCATTTTCTAAATGTATTTTTTCAGCAGCTGGATTTTTTGGAAGTCCTGGCATAGTCATTATATCTCCTGCGATTGCTACTATAAATCCTGCACCTGCAGAAATGCGCACTTCTCTTATTGTTAACGTAAATCCTTCAGGTGCATTTAGTAATTTTGCATTATCAGAGAAAGAATACTGAGTTTTTGCTATACAGACAGGTAAGTTTCCGAAACTCATTTTTTCGGCCTTTTGTAATGTTTCTATAGCCATAGGGGTGAATATTACGTTTTGTGCGCGATAAATTTCTTTTGCAACAATTTCTATTTTTTTTTCCAAAGAAAGCGAAAGTTCATAGATTGGTTTAGTTTTTTTGTCTTTGGAAAGTGCATAAATTACGTTTTCCGCGAGCGCAATTCCTCCTTTTCCTCCTTTTGCCCAAACCTCAGAAAGCGCGAAAACTATATTTTGTTTTTTACAAAGTTCATCAAACATTTTTAATTCTGCCTTTGTATCATTTGGAAATCTATTTATTGCAACTATAGGTTCGATTCCGAATTTGCGCATGTTTTCCATATGTCTTATAAGGTTTGCGAAGCCCTTTTCTATTGCCACAATGTTTTCATTTTTCAGTTCGTTTTTGTTTACGCCTCCGTGAAGTTTTAATGCTCTTATACTTGCTACGATAACGACAGCATCAGGTAAAAATCCGCTGTACCTTGAAACAATATCAAAATATTTTTCTGCTCCTAAATCCGAACCGAATCCGGTTTCAGTTACAACGTAATCCGCGAGTTTAAGCGCCATTTTCGTTGCTATTATCGTGTTTGTACCGTGTGCAATATTTGCAAAAGGTCCTCCGTGTATAAATACAGGAACTCCTTCAATTGTTTGCACTAAATTTGGATTAAGCGCATCTTTTAAAAGCACTGCCATTGAACCTTCTGCTTTCAAATCCTTTGCGAATATTGCTTCGTTGTTTTCATTATATCCGACTATTATACTACCTAATTTTTGCGTAAGTTCATCTAAATTATTAGATAAACAAAATACTGCCATTACTTCGCTTGCAACGCTTATATCAAATCCATCATCGCGCTCATGTCCAGAAGGAAGAAGCGCAACTCTTATTTTTCTTAGCGCTCTATCATTCATATCCATACATCTTTTCCATATTATCGTTTTGAATTTAAGTTCATTGCCCTGAAAAATATGATTATCAATCATAGCCGCGAGCAAATTGTTTGCCGCAGTAATCGCATGAATATCGCCGGTAAAATGCAAATTAATATTGTCCATTGGAACTACTTGCGAATATCCGCCTCCTGTTGCACCCCCCTTTATACCAAACACCGGACCTAATGATGGTTCACGCAATGTGCACATTGTTTTTTTCTTCATTTTTGCGAGCGCCTGTGCTAAACCTATAGAGATTGTTGTTTTGCCTTCTCCAAGACTTGTTGGAGTAATCGCAGTAACTAAAATAAGTTTTCCAACAGGATTATTTTTTATTTTTTCGTAATACGAAAGCGAAATTTTTGCCATATAATTTCCATAAAGTTCAAGTTCGTCTTTATTTATACTTAATTTCGCGGCAATCTTCCAAATTGGCTTTAATTTCACAGTTCGCGCTATTTCAATATCTGTATGTACCATAAAAATCATTCGTGCGTAGCGTTTATATTTGTAT
>DYTL01000053.1 GCA_020726005.1 Microcaldota archaeon
TAACGACATTCTTCTAATAGAGGTGGATACCCAACAGAAGCAGTATATGAAGGCGGTTCTTTTATAGCATTTTTAAATGCCTTTGTTAATTCTACTGGAGGTGGGAAGCCATATATAGTTGGATCACCAAGGTTTAAACAACAAGTTTCTAAATGACGATCTTCATTTTTATATTGCTCTATTACCCTTCTAATATAGCGGGTATCATCTATGCGTAAGCTATGCGTTTTCATTTGCATGATACGCTGATCTCTAATCATATCTTTCACCTATAAAATATACAATTTAACTATGAGTATAGGTACAACAATTTACTATTTATCGCGCAAGAACACTACTACTTCGCATATATTATTTAATTCTTTATTTATCATTAATTACAAAAACTAACTAATTTATAATTAATCTAGTTAAGTGGTAGTAATTAAAGCTTATGTTAAAAATATAACAAATCGCGCTATAAATGTAATATAGTTAACAAAATTATAAAAAAGTTTATCGGATAATTGAACCGTAACTCCGCAAATTAAGTAATATGTAAATTGTTTCTAATCGGTTTTATCTCCAGTAAATCCGCAAGTAAATAAAAACCTTCCGATTTCGAAATTACATAAATTCGCTAAAAAACGCGAAAAATAGTTTAATTATAAAACCAATATATTGTTCGATTCGCGCGAATGGTTTAGTTGTAGAAGATGTTCGGAATTACTGGTGTTACAACGATAAGGTACATTTATAAATCTTCTATTATTATTATTTTATAACTTTCGGCTAATCTTAAATATTATAAATGCTGTGAACCGTCCTTTTTAGGGTGATGAGCCGAGAAAAACAACACCAATGAAAATATGAGGTGAAAAAATGGTAAGTTACGTAAAGAATCCAACTCCTATTGGAGTAAAAAATAGGATACTTGAAGCACTTTCAATGGCAAAAGAATCTGGAAAATTTAGGAAAGGAGTGAATGAAGTTACCAAAGCTATAGAAAAGAAAAGCGCGCAACTCGTAATAATTGCTGAAGATGTTCAACCTGAAGAAGTTGTGATGCATCTTCCAATTCTTTGCGAAGAAAAAGGAATACCTTATGCATTCATAACTACTAAAAAGGAGCTTGGTAGCGCAATAGGTCTAATAATTTCAACTTCCTCAATAGCGATTGAGGACCCTGGAGGTGCAAAAGAACTTGTAAATGATATAATAAAAACGCTTCTTAAAAAGTAAATAGTTGATTAAATGACCGAAGGTTATTGTGTTGAGATTGTAGAAGTGCGTGGAAAAACAGGTGTATATGGAGAGATATATCAAGTTCTTTGTAAAGTTCTTGAAGGCCCGGATACTGGTCATGTAATTATGAGAAATGTAAAGGGTCCTGTTAAAAAGGGCATGTTTATTATATTACTTGATACTGAAAGAGAAGCTAAAGAAATTCAAGCTAAACGGTGATTGAATGCATTCGTGTTATTTTTGTGCGAATGATATTAAAAAGGGCGTTGGGATAATTTACATAAAAAAAGATGGCACTATACTTTATTTTTGCTCAAGCAAATGTAGAAAAAATTCCTTAAAATTAAAAAGAGAAGGAAGAAGAGTAAAATGGACTAAGAGTGCGAAAGCATTTAAGGTAAAGATATAATTTTAAAACCAAATTCACAAAGGTAATCCCTATGGAACGCACACTTGTTCTTCTTAAATCCGATGCAATTCAGCGCGCGCTTATAGGAAGTATAATTACTCGATTTGAAAGACGCGGATTAAAATTAATTGGCTTAAAAATGATTAAACTAAGTCCTGCTCTTTCAAAAGAGCACTATTCTCATCTTACTTCTAAACCATTTTATCCTGATTTGGAAAAGTTTATTATCCATAACCCTATAATAGCAATTGTGCTTGAAGGTAAAGAGTGCGTTCAAATAGTACGGGATATGATAGGCCCAACCAATTCAAGGAAAGCTTTACCAGGAACAATTCGCGGAGATTTGAGTGTGAGTACTTCCCGTAATATAATTCATGGAAGCGATTCTTTAGAAACCGCAGAAAAAGAAATAAAAAGATTTTTTAAACATGATGAGCTTTTTGAGTATAAAATTTCACTTTCAGAATATATCTACGCGCAAGATGAAATTTAGGAATTTTATGTGTTGAATTTTCAACGTGCCAATACGGTTGTTAAATGATTTTACCAAAAGAAATCCTTTTAAATAGAAAATTTGTACGCGATACAATAAACAATAGTCAATTCCAGCCCGCAGGTATTGATATTACATTTAAGAAAGCATATTCGTACAAAACAGCTGGAAAAATAGATTTTGATAATAGAGAAAGAAAAATAAGCAAAGTTGCGCCAATTCCTTTTATAGATGATGAAGTAAAATTAGCACTTGGCGCGTATAAAGTAATATTCAATGAATATGTACATATTCCACAAGATGCAGCTGCATTTTGTTTTCCGCGTTCCTCACTTTTGCGTTCAGGAATAACACTTGAATGCGCGGTTTGGGATCCGGGTTATGAAGGAAGAAGCGAAGCTATGTTGATAGTTCTCAATCCACACGGCGCGATACTCAAGCGCAATGCAAAAATAGGACAACTTGTATTTGTAAAATTAGTAGAAAAAACCTCATACTTTTATGAAGGTACATATAAAAAGGAAAATAAATAGTATGAATTGTGAGAAATATGTTTAAATATAAAGGAGAGCATGGAGGAAGGCATGGCTCCAAACGATATAATCAAGGTAACCCTATAAATGTGCAAAGTCAATTTGATATTGCGAGGGGTCATGTAAATAAAGGAGATAGGCTAAAATTATTAGCCAAAGAATCAATAGTGGATGACAATATATCTAATGCAGCTATACTGCTCAAACAGGCATGTGATAACTATGAAAAAGCATTAACGATAGCAGAAAAATATAAGTGCGATTCTGGATTTAAGAGAACACTAGCTACCTATCGAACCACATATGATGAGTGTTTGGCTGAATATGACGAATTACTAAAGTCTTAGGTGATAAGATAAAAAAAATATTTTTGTTTTTTGTATTAGCAGTTCTTTTTGCAGGATTTTTATTTTTTGAAGGATGTACAAATAATCCTCCTATGAAAAATGCAATTATAACTAATATTTCTTTTAAGATTGAATCTGGTACAAATCCTGTTCTTGGTAATAAAAGTGCACCAATAACTATAATAGAATTTACGGATTATCAATGTCCATATTGCAAGAAACATGCAATAGAAACATTTCCTCAAATAGAAACTAATTACATTAAAATAGGGAAAGTAAAATACTATTTACGCGATTTTCCGCTTGAAATGCATACTAATGCAAAAAATGCGGCTTTAGCATCAAAATGCGTAGAACAAAATAAATATTGGGAAATGCACACACTTTTATTTACAAAGCAAAAAGAATGGGCAATTTATTCTGAAACCCAACTCGCTTCAAAATTTACAGAATATGCGTCTGACTTAGGGATAGACAAACGGACATTTTCTTCGTGTTATTCAGATAATAAATTTAAACAACAAATTTTTTCTGATATAGACGCAGGTCAATTATATGGAATTACAGGTGTACCATCAACAATAATATTATTTCCAAAAAGTGCGAACGAAACCAAGTTTCTTGAATTTTTTTCAATATATTCTGAGTATGTAAACAAAGGATATCTTTCAATTTCGCGCGATTCTGAAGGAAATTACGCATTTTTTGTAAAGGGCGCGTTTCCATATAAAATATTCAAACAAATTTTAGATTTATGATTTTTTTCTAAATTTAAGGAAGCGTTGTTTGTCCCCCTACTTTTGGTACAATTTCTGCACCTGCAGTTGCTTTGAAATATTGCTTTTCTTTGAAGCCAAATGTACCTGCAAACATATTGTTCGGGAAAATCTTTATTTCTATGTTATATTGCTTAACCATGTCATTAAATCTATTTCTTTCTACTCTTACACGATTTTCTTGACCTTCAAGAACAATTCTTAGTTCCTGATATCCTTTACTGAATTGTAAATTGGGGTAATTTTCTGTAAGTGCTATTACTTTGAATAAAGTTCTATCAACTTCTTGAGCAGCAAGGACTTTATCGTTTGTATTTTTTGAGTTTAGGTAATTCGCTCTTGCATTTGCAAGATTTGAAAGCAATGTGGTTTCTGTTTTCACTTCCGAAGAAACAGTTGCGACTATATTTGGAATAAGGTCCATTCTCTCTTGATAGACCGTTTCAACTTTTGACCATTGGGAATCGCATTCCTGTGAAAGCGAAGTCATGTTATTATAGGTCATAACTGTACCTATTATTCCAATTAAAATAAAAAACGCAACAATTCCAATACAAATTAAACTTATCATTTTATTCTCCATTTTGATCCCTCATTTATTCACCATTTACCTGAGGAGCCACCTCCTCCACTTCTTCCACCACCAAATCCTCTAAACCTACTTCCTCCACTTCTTCCACCACTAAATCCTCCAAAACCAGGCTTAATTTTACCGGTAATAAATCCATATATAATTAATATTACAATCAAAATAAATATAATACAGCCTAATAGATTAGTTTGTTGTGTTGGCGATTTTCCAGGGGCATATTCCTTTTTCTGAAGTATATCTTTAATTTCCTTAATTGAGTTTATTAATCCTTGTCCATAGTCTCCTTCTTTGAATTTTGGATTGATAAACTCCTCGCGTATTCTTTTTGTTTCGAGGTCAGGGATGTATCCTTCAAGACCATATCCCACTTCAATACGAACCAAGCGTTCCTTAACTGAGACCAAAATAAGCAATCCATTATCCTCGCCTTTTTTACCTATTTTCCATTTAGCGAAAAGACGTTCTGCATATTGATTTATTCCTCCTTCTGACTCTGTTGTATCTATAGTAACAATTGCAATTTCAACGCTGGTATTTTTCTCAATTTCATTTATAATCGCAGTTAGTTGAGTTTCCTCGCTTGAACTAAGAATATTCGCAAAATCATTTACATAACCACGGTAATTTGGTAGTTCTGCATATACAAATATAGATATTAAAAGTAAAAAAAGGACTATTATTGTTATTTTTTGCATAAAATTTTTATTCAACTACACTTTAAAAATATTTGCATATAATTTACTTATAAATTATTAAAAAGGCAATTATTATGGTTTGGATGTGTATTGGAGCACTATTTTTAGGTGCTATTCTAGCAATAATTGTAGCATTTATATTTACTTATAATAATTTGATTTCACTGAGAAACATAATGGACAATTCATGGGCACAAATAGATGTCCAGTTAAAGAAAAGGTATGATTTAATTCCGAATCTTGTTGAAACTGTAAAGGGTTATGTAAAACATGAAAGCTCAGTTTTTATAGAAGTTACAAATGCACGTGCATCTATGGCTAATGCAAGTACAATGATAGAGAAAGCAAAAGCAACTGATATACTTACAAGTGCGCTTAAATCTTTGTTTGCTGTTGCGGAAAATTATCCTCAACTTCAGGCAAATCAGAATTTCCTTAGTCTTCAACAAGAATTATCAAATATTGAGTCGATAATCGCAAGCATGCGCCATCAATATAACAACGCAGTTGTGAATTACAATACTTCAATTCAGACAATTCCGTCAAATATAGTTGCAGATTTATGTGGCTTCAAATCAAGAGATTATTTCAAAGTTGAGAACGTAATTGAACGAGAAGCACCGAAAGTGAAATTCTAGTTAGACGTAGTATCGAATGTTTTTCGTAAGAGTTTAAAAATACCACGGATAACGAGTAATCGCTAAAAATCTACCGATAATCCCATAAATTTTTCGGTTGTATTATCTATGACCAGCATATGATTCACGAAAAAGAATTTTACTTTTCTTGAATTTTCATGAGTTGAACCAACAAATAATTGTCTTTACGCACTTCTGCGAAGCTAAAGGACAAAATTATATCTATTACCTTAGCCACATCTTAAAAGACAAAATACACGA
>DYTL01000054.1 GCA_020726005.1 Microcaldota archaeon
AATACAGATATATTGAAAGAGATTATTGTTGAAAACAAAAAGTTTATTACCACTTCAGTCAAAAACATTGTTCCCCGTGAAGGAATTTCTTTTTCTACAGGCCTAAACAAAATTTGTATCTTTTATGGCATTAGAAGAAGTGGAAAAAGTTTTTTGCTTTTCAATTTATTTCAGAAATATAAGGAACAAGCACTCTATATTGATTTTGAAGATGAGAGATTAACCGATTTTTTAGTTCAGGATTTTGCTAAAATAAAAGAGGCGTTTTCAGAATTGAATCCACATCTTTTACACAAAAAAGGGATAGTGTTTTTGTTAGATGAAGTACAGCAGGTTACTGGCTGGGAAAGATTTGCACGAAGAATGACTGAGAAGGAGAATATAATGGTATTTTGTGCCGGTTCTTCTTCTAAAATTAGCCCACGAAAAATTCATACCTCGTTAAGGGGTCGAGTGTGGAGTATAGAAGTATTTCCATTTACTTATCGTGAATTTTTGCTCGCAAAAAACATAGACCCAACACAAAAAGATATTGTTTATGGGAATAACAAAATCCTGCTTAAAAAATATTTTCAAGAATACCTGAAATGGGGCGGTTTCCCGGAGGTAATTTTTTTAAAAGAGGACTTTGAAAAAAGAAAAGTGCTTAAAGAATACATTGACGCAATGTTTTTTAAGGATTTAATAGAAAGGTTTGAGATTAAAAACATTCATCTTTTAGACGCTTTGAAAGAAAAAATATTCTCTTCCTTCTCTACAAAATATTCCTTAACATCTTTTTACAAACAATATAAAAATAAGTTTCCTTTTTCCAAAGATAGCTTATTCGCATATTACAGGTACTTTTTAGAAAGTATGCTTGTATTTGAGGTAAGAAAAATTTCCGAATCCTCTTATAAAAGATTAAGAAACCCCCCTAAAATATATCTTGCAGATGTTGGACTTGCCAGAAAAGTTACCTCTTTTGATACAGGTCGTCTTCTGGAGAATATAGTTTTTTTAGAATTTAGAAGGAAGGGTAGGGAAATTTTTTATTTTGTTGAAAGAAATGAATGTGATTTTGTGGTAAAAAATAATGGGGAATTGGCCGTCTATCAGGTAACTTTACGATTGGATGAAGAAAATCGGGCAAGAGAAATAAATGGTTTGGTCAATGCGGCTAAATTTCTACATTTGAAACAAGGAACAATAATTACTTACGATGAGGAATGGCTACAACAATATGATGGGATTGATATTAAAGTTGTTCCGGCATGGAAGTGGTTGCTTTTGAATTGGGAGGTGTTTTGAGATGCCAGATGATATTGAGTAAAACTTAAAGTAATCCGACTTAAAGGTACTAAAATATAGGAACTTAAAAATTTTATGCTAAAAATATTTTCAAAGTTTGAATTTTATGGCTAAAACCTATTTAGGATTGAAAGGGACTTAATAATTATGTTGCTAATTATATTGTACGCGATATTTGGAATTTTTCTAATAGTAATTATAGCATTAAGACCCCATATATTTTGGCCTTTGCTAATTTTTGTTAGTGTAGGAACAACGGGTTTGATGGTTAAAGGATATTGCTTTATAGATGAGTACTTTATTGCGTGCATCCTTGTTGGCGGCTTTTGGGCTATGTTAACTGGTAGAGTTACTGCCTGTAAAAACCACCAGAGTTCTCTTCGCCTCCTAATGTTTCTAATGATGATTTGCTATATGGTTATAGAAAGTGTTTTTGGTGTTCTTGTCAATAAAGATTGGAGAATAATTAGATGGATTATTTATTATGTAATCTTAGGCGTGCTTGCAATTTTTGCTCATAGGGTTAATTTTCCTGTTCCAGGTAGAAAAAACCTTCTTTTGATTATTGCTGGAAGCGGCGCATTATACTTGTTTGCATATCTAGTATATGGAATTTATTATGAAACTACATTAGGTTATTTAGGAAGGTTTGCTACACAGGGTGAGTTGTGGTCTGGTTCTGCATATGCTGTTTTTCCACTAGTCGTAGTAATACCTGCAGTTATCTTCCTTATTATAGAGCATTTAGGATTCAGTCGTTTATTTAGCTGGTTTGTATTGGGACTGAGCATTTTAATCGCTGAGTTTTATTATTCGCGTGTTTCTTGGTTTGTAATAATTCTCTTTCTTTCCATTTCATTACTCATGTTAAAGTTAAGGCGGCAGAAAGTCATTGCTGGCCTGTTTTGTATAATTATTATTTTTTCTATATTAAGAATGGGCTCTACGACATTAGTTGATAGTGCAAAGTTTCTTTTGTCGCCGCGTAGTTCTGACATAGATCGCAATCTACAGGTGAAGATTTCTTTAGAGGCAATAAGTAAAGATTTAAAAACTTTATTTTTTGGCTATGGTGTTCATTCTCATCATTATGTCTTGCTCCCATATAAGAAGGAATATTACGCTAAATATTTACCGGGTGAAAAAGTAGGAAGTGTTGTTCGGACGACGGCATTTGCTGCAATACTTACGGATACAGGTTTAATCGGCATAACACTGTTAGTTATAAACTTTCTGCTATGCATCCTTTCGGTTTTTATCCAAGGGGTATCTGGGTTAAAAAAAGGGCTTTATGTTTATTGCACTGTCCTTCTTATTTCATTTATATGGCTATTTGTTGCCAATATCCAAGATATTATGCTTTTCTACCTGCTCTTTATGCCTTTTGGATTAGTTGCACAATTAAGCAGGCAAAGTTATTAGGTCAATTATGTTATTCAATTCATCCTTAAAAAGAGATACAATTTTTTATGGTACGGCGACTTTATGTGAAAGGCTCATAAGTCTTCTCATAATCCCTTTACTAACCAAGACCCTACCGCAGGAATTTTATGGAGTGTGGACACAAATAATTGTAACGACTACATTGGTATCCAATGTTGTTTTAGTAGGTTTTGGTGTGGCCGCTGTCCGGTTTTTGGCAGGCGATAAGAGCGATGGCGAAATTAGTAGAATTTTCAATATTATGCTTATTGCCGTTGTTATTAACTCATTAGTTGTTATGGGTTTTACGCTTGTCTTTACTGGGTCGTTGAACAATGCAATGTTTGGAGAAACTCGTTTTGCCATGTTTGTCCTTTTGTTTGGGGTTTATGTGGGATGTGAATCTTTATTTGAATTAGTAGCGGCTTTTCTTCGTGCACGCAAAGAAATTCTTCGGGTTTCAATTTATTACCTTATTAAAAATATCTTTCGTATTGTATCTTTAGCAATAGGAATACTTTTGTTCCGTCTGGACATGTTTCAAGCAATTATTATTATGATTTCGTTTCAGATTATTTTGGTTATGGTGATATATACTAAAGACATTCTTAAGAAAGTTGGTTTTGGTATTTCTCTTGTAGGTGTTCCCTGGAAGGAAATATTATTTTTCTCTATCCCAATTGTACCATATAATCTTTTAATCTCTGCAAATTTTCTGGTAAGTCGCTATTTTATCCTGCATATTCTTAATATCAAACAGGTAAGTATCTATGCGGTAGCGTATTCCATATCAGCAATTATAGGTCTTTTCTATAGTGTTTTGGGATTTACGCTTTATCCACATCTGGCGGCTTTCTGGAATAATGGAGATAAAATTGCAACAGCAGAAATATTTCAACAAGGGCTTAAATATTACATATTTTTCGCCGTACCTTCAATTGCTATTTTCTCTATCCTTGGTAGCTCAATTATAAAAATACTATCCACAGCAGAATATGTTTCAAACTGGCAAGTATTATTCGCGACAAGCGGTGCTATTGCATTTTTTGGTATTTATCAACTATATTGTTATATTACTTTACTGGCAAAGAAAACTATTTTAAACCTTGCAATTGCGTGTATATCTTTGCTTGTGAATATTATCCTTAATATCATGTTGATTCCTCGCATGGGAATTTTAGGTGCAGCAATTGCCTTGTTTGTTGCAAATACTGCTTTGGCATTGTCCACAAGTGTTATCGCGAAGAAATACCTTACCCATCTGTTTCCATGGACTGTAACTGGCAGAATGTTTCTTGCTACGATTGTTATATCCTTATTCCTTCTATCTGCGAGGCACTATTTTGATATGGATAATATTTACCTATTAATCTTTGCTTGTATTGGTGCAATGGCAATATACGGCACTATGGATTTGTTTAGTAAGAATTCAGTTTTACTTCAGCTCAGGAGAAATATATGAAAATTTGTTTTTTTGCCGGTGCAAATTCCGTTCACAGCCATCGCTGGATAAGATATTTTGTTGATAAAGGACATAATATTTATTGGATTTCACTGATGCCGTTTACAGAGCCATTGCCTGATGTTTATTTTTATAATATTGGACCACTTTCAACTAATCCGATAAAAATTATTTTTCAAGCGTTAAAGGTAAGGCGGTTAATTAAGAAAATCAATCCGGATGTTTTTCATATCCATTCAGCAGGCACTTATGGATTAATTGGAGCATTAGCAAGTTTTCATCCTCTAATTGTGACTACTTGGGGTTCGGATGTCCTATTGACATCGACAATCAAGAAACCATTCATAAGATGGGCACTGAAAAAAGCGGATTTGATAACCTGCGATGCCGACCATATGATTGAGGCAATGAAAAAGTTGGGAGCAGACGAAAGCAAAATGCGGCTTGTATATTTTGGGGTGGAAACCGATAAGTTTATGCCGGGTGAAAAAGATAAGGAATTAGTTGAAAAATTAGAACTCGGCAATTCACCGATAGTAATAAGTCTGAGGAATCTTGAACCAGTATATGATATTGAGACACTTATTAAAGCAATTCCAGAAATTTTGCAACATATAGCCAATGCAAAATTTATTATTGCTGGTTCGGGTTCACAAGAAAATTATCTTAAAGATATAGCAAAGTTGCTAAGAATTATGGAAAGCATAAAATTTATCGGCAGATATTCTCATAACGAACTTCGTAAATATCTGACAACTGCGGATGTGTATGTTTCAACTTCGCTTTCGGATGCTGGTATCGCCGCCAGTACAGCGGAGGCAATGACTTGCGGACTGCCTGTCATTATTACCGATTCTGGCGAAAACAAAAAATGGGTCAAAGATGGTGAAAATGGGTTTGTTATTCCTGTCAAAAACCCAAAGATACTGGCAGAAAAAATTATTTATTTGCTTAAAAATGAGGATGTAAGAAAAATGTTGGGTGAAGCGGGAAGAAGAACAATAGAAGAAAAAAATAATTACTATAGAGAAATGGAAAAGATGGGAAAAATCTATGAAGAAATTGTTAAAAAAAATTCTCTTAGAAGAGAAAATAAATTTTACTAAAATCTCTGAAGATATTTGGGCAGGCGATTGGGCAAAATACGGGTATATAATTGAGGTTGATTTAAGAAAATGAAAAAGGTGTTAGTTATTGCAAATTTATATCATGCTTTTCCACGCATACCGTGTATCTCAACATATTTACCAGAGTTTGGTTGGGAAGCAACAATAATTACTCCTGTTCTTGGTAGTGATGCAGAGAACCGTTTCGGATTTTCTAAAAAGTTTTCTGAAAGAGTCAAAATTATTGAAGCACCTTACCATGGTGATATATTTTGGTTCTGGAGAAAGATATTTAAGTTATTCGGCTATAAAACAAATGAGAGTATAACTGAACAAATAAAAGAAAAAGCAGGCGTTATTAAGAAAAAATCGGTCATTGATATTATGATGAATTTATATCAAACATTTCTTGCTTATCCTGATACTGAAAGGACATGGAAGAGACCTGCTTATAAGGTTGCAGAAAAACTTTTACAAAACGAACATTTTGATGTAATATTGAGTAGTTCACCGTTTCCGACGAGTCACATGATTGCTTCACAATTAAAAAAGAATTTCAAAATTCCGTGGGTGGCTGATTATCGCGATCTATGGACCGAAAACCCTATTTGTTTTTTTCCAAATTTCGTAACTACTCACAAAATTGGGGAAAACTATGTTGGATGTAATAATGCTAAACATT
>DYTL01000055.1 GCA_020726005.1 Microcaldota archaeon
TAATTTCAAACTTCGAAATCTGAAGGTTTTTATTTACTTGCGGATTTACTGTGTGATATTCTAAAAACCATCGTTCCTCAAAAATTTACTTTTATACCTTTTAGTTTAAAACCGTTTAATATAACATTTTCTATTACTTTATCAATTCTTTTAGTATTTTTTCTATTTCCCTAGCATCAACAGTTCCTTTAGTTTTCTGCATTATTTTTCCGATTAAGAAAAAAATTGATTTCATATTTCCTATTTTGTAATCTTTAATAGCTTTTGGATTTTCTTTTATTATTTCTTCGCAGATTTTTCTTATTGTTATATCATCGTTAGTTTTAAGCAGATCTAATTTTATAGCTATCTCGCGTGGTATAGTAGTTAGTCCAGTATATTTACTATTTTCTCGTATTTTTAATACATTATCTAATATTTTAATTAAAATTTGATCTGTCGCTTTATCTGTAATTTTACCTTCTGAAAACATTTCGTAAAGTTCGCAAATGTGTTTTTCGTTTAGTCCGCTCGTTCTAAACAAAAGATTTCTATAATTTAACTGTTTTCTCAAAGGTCCACGCATCCAATTTGCAAGTTTTTGTGGTTGGAATTTTTTTGCAAGCTGTTCATATACATCTGCGAATTCCCGTTCAATAACTAACACTCTTGCGTCATCCGGTATAATTTTGTATTCCTTTATCATTCTTTCTGCGCGTGCGTCAGGAAGTTCTGCAATTTCAGTTTCTGTATTTTTCCAATCTGTTGGAGAAATTACTAATGGAGGAATATCTGGGTCAGGAAAATATCTATAATCATCTGCGGTTTCTTTTTTCCTTAATCGCATAGTTATTCCACTATTTTCATCAAAATGTCTTGTTTCTTGAACAATTTTAACGTCCTGTTCAATTTGCGTTGTTTGCCGTTTTATCTCAAATGAAAGCGCATCATAAACATTTGAAAATGAGTTTATATTTTTTATTTCCACGCGCGCACTGCCTTCAATGCTTATATTTGCATCAATTCTCATTGTACCTACTTCATCCTTTATAACATTAAAATAGCGTAAATAGGATTCAAGCTTACTCAAAAATTCTTTCGCGTCTTCTGGGTTTTTCAGATCTGGAGCAGTAACTATTTCCATAAGCGCAACTCCGCTCCGATTATAATCCACAAATCCCTTCTTCAATTCGTATCTTCCTGGATCTTCTTCAAAATGGACTTCCCAAATTCCGATTCCATTTAATTTGCCATCTTTTGCTATCGGCTTGGAAGTTCGTTGATAGCCAGAAGGTAAATCTGGATAAAAATAGTGTTTTCTCTGAACAAAAATATCTTTTTCTAAAATCGGATTTGCATTAAGCATTTTTGCAATTTTTAAAGTAAGTAAAATTGCTTCTTTGTTTGCACTCATTGGTTTTGCTCCTGGTTGCCCTGAACAAATCGGACAAATATTACTATTAGGTTCTGCATGTCCATAATTAGTGGGACATGCGCAAAATAATTTTGCATGTGTATTTAATTGAATGTGAATTTCTAGACCAATTATAGTTCTCATTATTTACCTCTTTGGTATTTTTGAAAATCTTTTAATTGCTGCAAAAGCATAAACAAAGGCAAATATACCCCCAGATTCTATTTGTTTTTTATCTTCCATTTATTCTACCTCCAGCATTTCGATTTCTTCCATAAGTGCAAACACTTTTCCTTCTCCAAACCTATTTCCAAGTATTTGTATTCCAGGTTTGAATTTTCCAACTTTTCCAAAAGGAACGCTTCCAGCAGGAATACCTGCAAGATTCGCTGGAACTGTAAGAATATCAGCAAGATACATTTCAAGTGGATTTGATTTTTCTCCAATTTTCCAAGGCAGAGTACTCATTGTAGGTCCAAGCAAAACATCATATTTACTTAAAACAAATTCAATTTCTTTTTTTAGTACTGCGCGCGCACTAAGTGTTTTCCCATACCATTCTTTTTGATATTCTTGAGTAGTAATATACGTACCAAGTAAAATTCTTCTTTTTACTTCTAAACCGAATTTATCTCCACGTAATTCGTTTACAGATTCATTAATATTTTCCAGTATATAATCTATTTTTCCATATCTTAATCCATCATATTTCTGCATTGCACTTGAGAATTCTGCAAATACTGTTAAATAATAAATAGGAATTGCATATTTTATTGTTGGAATTGAAACTTCTTTAATATTATATCCTCCTATATTTAATTTTTCGATTAATAAATGAAAATTTTTTATAATTTGTTCATCGGCACCATCTAAAAACTCCTTTACAATTGCAATAGAGGGTTTTCCTGAATATTTTAATTTCATTTTCTGAGTTCTATAAGTAGTTTGATCGCGTTCGTCTTTTCCTGCAATTACCGAAAGCATTAATTTTGCATCATTTACGCTCTGAGTAATGGGCCCTATTTGATCCAAACTCATTGTCGTATCACTAAGTCCATAACGGGAAACCAATCCATAAGTTGGTTTTATCCCAACAACTCCGCAAAATGATGCAGGACATCTTATCGAACCTCCTGTATCAGAGCCAAGTGCAATATCAATAAAATTTGCTGCAACTGCTGCTGCACTTCCGCCACTGGTTCCACCAGGTACGTATTCAATATTTAGAGGATTTCGCGTTTGAAAAAAAGCACTGTTCGTAGTGTCGCTTCCGCATGCGAATTCATCAAGATTCGTGCTTCCGAGTATTATTCCGTCTTCTGCATTTATCTTTTCTATTACATGCGCATTGTATGGTGCAATATAGTTTTCAAGCATTTTAGATGCACAACTAAGCAGTTTTCCTTTTATTGCGATATTATTTTTTATCGCAATTGCTTTTCCCGCAAGTTTTCCAAGTTTTTTTCCTTCGTTTACTTTTTTATCAAGTTCTTTTGCTTTTGCGAGCGCATCGTCATAGTAAATTTCAATAAATGCCCTAATTTTTGTATCTTCTTTTTCTATTTTATCCAAAAATTTAGAAACACGCTCGTAATACATAGAATCAATCTAATAATTTTGGCGCAATTAAAAGCCGTCCGTCTTTTTGCGCGAAATTTTCTACAATTGCATCAATTTCATCGTTTGTTTTTGCGTTTATTTCATCAGCACGTAATTTTCCTTTTGTACCAGTTACATAAAGTAGCGATTCACCTTTTTCACCAATTTCTTTAATGCTTGAAAAATATTCAAAAATTTCTTTAAATTCTTTTTCCAACTGCGCAATTTCAGCTTCGCTAAGTTTTACGTGCGCAAGCGCACCCATCTCCCTTACTAATTCTTTGTTAATTTCCATAAATATACCTTACTCATAATTATGAAACTTAGCAATTCTTTTAAAGTACTCCCTTCATCCTTTCAAATGCTTCTTTCAGTATTTCTGGTTCAGGCAAAAAAGTGGTTCTAAAATACATTTCATTTTCATTGGTCCCGAATCCTGAACCAGGTACGAAAACTACTCCTTTTTTTATAGCCGCACGCACGAATTCAACATCGTATTTCCAAGCATTTGTTTTTATTTTCATAAACGCATAAAACGCGCCTTTAGGAAATGGATATGAAATCTGAAGTTCTTTCGTTGCTTTTGCAAGTGCATCGCGCCTTAGTAATAATTTCTTTTTCATTTCTTCTATGTATTCGGAATATACAGGATCGATTATTGCTGTTGCGGCTGCTTTTTGGTACTCCCAATTTACAGAAAGACGTTGATTGCATAATCTAAGAAATGCATCTTTAATTTCTGTCCATTTATCACCATGGAACGTCACCCAACCAATTCTTGCTCCCGGATAGCCGAAATTTTTGGAAAGCGAACTACCATAAACATATTGTATTTTTTCGTCCGCGATTTTTCTAAAATCAACCAACTCACCATCAAATATTATTTTGTCATAAGAACCATCATAAAATATTGGAACATCATGTTTAGCACATAATTCCACAACTTCTACGAGATTATCTTCTGTGTATACAGAACCGAGCGGATTGTTTGGATTAATAATTACTATTGTTTTTGCACCAGGAATTTTCTTTTCTAAGTCCCTAATATCTATTTGTCCATTTTCATCATGCTTATAAAATACCAAGTTGCCTTCAAACATTTTTGTCTTGCTTATATAAAGTGGATACGCTGGATTTGGAAGAAGTATTTTTTCTCCAAATCCTATAAACGAGTGAAAGAAAAAATCAATCCCTTCTGTTAGTCCTACTGTTACAAAAACATCCTCTGGTGTACATTTTTCTATTTTTGCTATATTCTCGCGCAATTCAGAATCTCCCTGCGAAAACGCATATCCTTTGAGGTGTGGATTATCAAGCACTGTTTTCACTTTCTCAGTAGCATGTCCAAACGCTTCAAATCCATATTGCGGCGGATCGCCTATGTTAAGCCATATCATATTTGTACCTTTGGCTTCTTCACGCTTGGCTTCAATCACAATATCTCTTATCGGATAGCTAACAACGTTCATTCTTTCTGTGGGTCTGTAGTTCATCATATAAATCACCGTATATTTTGATATTTTTGTATGTATTTATATTCCTTGCTTTTATACCAAATTAATTCCCATTAACTAACAGATTGTGAAATAAAAATAGGTAAACTGTTTTGGTTCGTT
Organism: Microcaldota archaeon; assembly: GCA_020726005.1. Lineage (GTDB taxonomy): Archaea > Micrarchaeota > Micrarchaeia > Anstonellales > Bilamarchaeaceae > JAHJBR01. The sequence goes on from DYTL01000055.1 coordinate 4,609, forward strand.
CGCATCGTTGTGGTTGTCGTTTAAATTAATTTGTTTGTGTCAACACGTGGAGGTGGTTTGCCAGATGTGGATATAATAGACGCGAATTCTTGGATTAGATCAAGAATTGGTTCCATTTTATCCGGATCATTCAATGCAACTGTACGAATGAATTGAGGAGCTAGACCACGTTGGTGTCTGGCAAGAAACATATCACCATCATTCATAAAAATAACCGGTGTTTTTTGAGCATTGTTGTTTTTAATCTCACGTAATGCTCGATTTAGAGTCCATTCAGCAAATCGAGCCGCTTGTGATATTTTTTCTCTATCATACTTAAATCGCCATAAAACATAAAAACTATTTAACATATCCTCATAACGAGGTGTTCCATCTGAATGATAGTAATATGGATGTAATTCTACGCCATTAATATTCCCCAAACTTTTTGCAAATGTTGCAACATTGGTGTGTACCCTTTCTCGCATAGATGTTATGCGATCCTGCTCCTCTATAAATGCGTGCATATTTGTCCTAATATCATGTAACCAATTAGCAGCAGCAATTTGGACATAGATGTTTACTGTTCCTAAACTAATTGCATATATTGTATTGATATAATCTAAAAACTGTTGCATAAATTTTTTCTTGATACTATCTAAAGACGTAAACACTGTAGCACCACCAATTCGTTGACCGGGCCAGCATCCAACTTTGGATAATGACCAAGTAACACATTCAATTGCATTACTATTATTAGTATGCAGTATATGGTAAACAGGATCAAACATATTACCCTTTCGTCGGAATGCTTCATAAATTGGATCAGTTATTCTGTAAATCTTAGTATTAAACTTCTTAACATATTTATTGATTATCGTAGTAATACCATTAAATGTTTCAATATCCATAGCAGAACCAAGAGGATTACCAATACTTGTATTTACAATAATATATTGGGTTATGCTTCCATACGTTTCTATTGCTTTCTTCAGTAAATTATCTAACTTATCTAAATCGATTAATCCAGTTGTTTGATTTAATGGAACAATAATAATCTCTGCTTCTACCAGATTAGCTTCAGCTAGGAAAAGAGGATATGTGAGTTCGGGTACAAAAATAATTGCTTTCTGATTCTTTCCACCAGCAACTATTTCCAAAAATAATCTAATAGCACCGCTAGAACCCGGACTAATAAAGTTAATTGCATCGTTAGGTTCTAAACGATATGTTGAAATGATCTGGTTATTTTTTAACCGAGGTCTACCATAACGACATTCTTCTAATAGAGGTGGATACCCAACAGAAGCAGTATATGAAGGCG
>DYTL01000056.1 GCA_020726005.1 Microcaldota archaeon
GATTTTTAAAATCGTTCTTCGTTGGTTGAATACTCGTTGTTGTAGTTAATGACCTAAATTCTTGTTTAGCCATTATTTGTAATCGTGTAACAACATTTAAATATATTAACTCACAATAAGTTCCTCTTGGAAACAAAAATTCATAATTTTTATCCTTATTTTTCTAACCAAACTTTACAAAACACAAGCCAATTAAGATTTGTTAAATTGCATAAGGATTTATAAATTAACCTTTCTTATAAAATAAGAGGGATAGATATGGATCAATATCATGAATCAAGAACCAAAAAAGTTTCCTCAGGAACAGGAGGGCATAGAGTAAAATTTAGAGACAAGAAACGCATACACTATGGAAGCAGATTTACAGCTACCAAGGTTGGAAAAAAAGATTCAAAGAACGCAACAAGAATGAAAGGCGGAAAAATTAAGATAAAGCTTAAAAAAGCAAGTACAGTAAACGTGCTTACGAAAGATGGAATGAAGAAAACGAAAATCTTGAGTGTAATTGAATCGCATAGAGCTGATTTTGCGCGTGAAAATATAATTACAAAAGGCGCAATACTTCGCACAGATTTCGGAAAAGTAAAAGTCACCAATCGTGTTGGTCAGGATGGAATAGTGAACGGAATTTTATTTTAAGTGCAAGAATTATAAATTCTTACCCTGAAAAATATATTTATGATTCTTATCATAGACAATGGTTCGCAATATACTCATCTTATAAAAAGGAATTGTAGAGATATGGATTACAATATTGAAATAATTAATAATCGAGTTTTATTAGAAGAAGTTATTAGGAAAAAACCTGATAAAATCATTTTAAGTGGAGGGCCAGGTTCTGTATTTGCTCCTGAAGAAAAGGAAAAAATAAGCGAAAAAGTAATAAACGCGATTTTTGGAAAAGAACTTAATGTGCCTCTTTTTGGTATATGTTTTGGACATCAGATGATTGGTCATGTACTTGGAGGAAAAGTTGAGAGAGGAGCAAGTGGTGAGTATGGAATTGTAAAAATTAGCATTGATAATGAAGATTTGATTTTTAAAGGAGTACCACGAGAATTCAATGCATGGGTAAGCCATTTTGATGAAATAAAAATACTTCCTGAAAATTTTGAAGTGCTCGCACACTCGCAAACATGTAAAATAGAAGCAATGCGACATAAAACAAAAAATATCTTTTCTGTTCAATTTCATCCAGAGGTTTGGCATACTGAAAATGGAGAAAAAATATTGGAAAATTTTTTGAAGATTTAGCTTTTTGTTTAAAATACCCGCGCCTTTTTTCCGTCAAAATAAATTATTTCTTCAAATCTCACTCCAAAATTCTTGAAATATGCTGCGGGTTCTATTGCAATAACCGTTCCTTTTAACAAATCAGAATATTTCATATTCAATCTAGGATATTCATGGATATCCAACCCTACTCCGTGCCCTATTGAATGAATTGATTTCGGAAGCGCATATTTTTTGAAAAGGTTTTTTGAAAATAATGTAACGTCTTTTCCTGTTTCAAAATTTGAGAATGAATCTATTATTTCATTAAATATACATTGCATTTTTTCGTATGCATTAATTATTTTTTTTTCTTTTTTGCGGAAAAATACCCGTGTAATATCTGAGCAGTAATTTTCATACCTCACTCCATAATCTATGAGAACAAAATCTCTAATTTTTGTATGTACATATCTATAATGTGGAAACGCACTATGAATTCCTGAACCAACTATGGGATCAAATGCTGGTTTCAGTCCTAATTCAAAAGTGTGCATTAGTAACCGGTCGCTTAAAGATTTTTCGTTTTTAAATTCTGAAAATTCTATTTCTGAAAGTATTTTTTTCGTAAACGAAACTGCTTTTCTAATTTTTTTTAGTTCTTCTGGTTTTTTTACAGCACGGATTTTAAGAAGCTTATCCGACGCATTTTTTATCTTTAAAAATTTTCTTAATTTATCGTAAATTTCAGCAGAAATTGAAGAGTAATCCAAAAATAATTCATTCCCTCTTGCAAATTGCACGATTTCTTTTAATGATTTTTTATATGTGTGCACTTCTCCTTTAAATGCGAGTTTAGCCACACGTTCATTTAATTTTGGAACAAATAAGATTTCGTTTTCTCCTATCTTTAGATAAAATGAATTGTCAACATCTAATTTTGTATAATAGTAAAAATTCGCATTGAATTCGTTTCCTCTAAATAATAGAATATTTTGCATTTTATCACTCCAAATGTGCATTTTTAATTTCCGCAACTCCGCGCACACCATCCCAGCTTATATTCCATTCTCTTATTATTATTCTTTTTTCAAAGAACGGAGCATGAGCAACAAAAGTTTCTCCTTCTCCGCCTTCAAAAAACAGGTGAATATCTTTTATTTTTTTTCTTGTGAATTCGGAAAACGGTTTTGTAAGAAGTTCTTTTCCCAAGCCTTGTGCAGAAACCGCGACCACATATATCTCAAAATATTTAAGTAATTCGTTCATAAGAGCATTTTCTTTATGCCAAAGTGGAGCATAAGTAGCGATTCCCAAATTCTCACCTATTTGCTCAATGCATTGTTTTTGATATTCGCTTGCAATTGCGCCGCTAACTATTGCATCTACATTATGTTTTGAAATTGCATTTTTAAGATCATCAAATTCGTTCTCATTGGTCGTATTCACTATTAAATGCGGAAGATTTGCAGATTGTGCTTGCATTTTAGTCCATTTTACATTTGGATGATGGAACATCATACTATCTTTTTCGCTTTGGATTGTAAGGAGAATTACATTAAAACCTTGGAATAGCGCCCACCAAGTCGCGAATACGCTGTCTTTTCCGCCTGAAAAAAGGCAGAGCGCGCGATTCATTTTTTCACTCTTCTATAAGTTGTTTTATTTCGTCGCTTGGCATTTCAGGCGCAATGAATATGCTATCATCTAAGTTTGGCGAAGTAGTTTGTTGTTGCGTATTCGTTTGTGTTTGTTCAATAACCCCAAAATGAATTTGTATTGAATTGCCACATTTAGGACATTTTGCTATTATAGTAAAATCTGAAATTTCTAAATCAGTAGTTATGGAAACCGGAAACTCTGTAAAGCATGCAATGCATTTGAATATCCTGTTTATATTAGTCATAAAAATACTCTATCTAATAAGATTTTATCTTCAAATGGAAATATGTCCAGATCTTGAGATCCTCTCATCCTGAAGGACGAAGTCTGCACCACACGATCATAGAATTTCATTTTTTTACCTTACATTTTTCATTATATTTATACTTATTATTTTCATAGTAATTTATTAAAGTATCTATCTGATTTTAATCAGTAATTCCGAACATCTTCTACAACTAAACCATTCGCGCGAACCAAACATTATATTTTCTAATCTTTCATATAAATTATAAAAATTTCGAACTTCGAAATCTGGATTTTTATTTATTTGTGGATTTACTGTAAATTGTTAGCTCGTAATTTCGTCTATCCTTCTTGCTTTTATTGCATTTTTTATCTCTATTGCAATTCGTCTTCCAAATGAAATTGGTTCGCGGAAAAGGTAGGATGAATATGGAGTAAATCGTGTTCCCGGAGAACCTGGCATTCTAAATGATACATCAAATACAATTAGATTTTCTTTGCCGTTTTCTTCGCATATTGCGCACTGAAGCGCGAAAGGACCGATTATTCCAGGTTTATATTCACATTTGCATACTTTAATTAATCGCTCGCCAGCAGCAAATACTTTTTCCAAAAACGATTCCCTTATTGTTGAAGCAATGTGTCCTATCTCAATATATGAAGCGTGTATTTGTTTAAGCGCTTCAAGCTGAACATCTGCGGTAATATGCAACAAACCATCTAAATTGGTCTGTCTTCGTGTATCTATTCCGAGCAACTCCAATTCTTCATTTATTGGCGAATAGAAAAAGTTGAAATTGAATTGCGCGCCCACTACAAATTGTTCTATATGCGCAGTTTCAAGTCCTGCTTTGGTTATTATACCTGTTTTAATAAGATGCTGAGATTTGTTTACATATTCCTCATAAGAATTCGCGAGAAAAAACGCCCTCTCGTATGTTCTCTTTGCTTCAGAAACTTTTACTATACATAATTTAGTTATTTTATTTGGAGTTGGAATTCTGTGTGGTGCGTCTATTTTCGCTTTTTCTAAAAGAGAATATTGGTTTTGTTTTACGTTTCGTTCTTCAGCCTTAAGCAAAAAACGATTTCCGAAAATTGGAATTGGAAAATTCTTTTCTATGTTTTCATTTCCCACGTATACGGAAAAACTTCTACTTGGGACAAAAATCGAATTCTTTTTTTTCAAATAAGCAATATTTTCTTTTTTTATTATATCGGAAAATCTATCTAAAACAAGAACTTCATCAACAATACCAACCTCCTTTTTGCCATGCTTCCTTATTTTGTAGTATTGTGTATAAGTTTTTTCTCTTTTTTTCTGTGCAACAACTAAAGTTTTGAAACCTTCTGCTTTCGCGCCGTCGCATATATCTAAAGCACTGTGACTTCCAAGTGTAGCAATCGTTAGCATTTTATATCCCTTTTTTAAACCACAAACTTTTGTATGTCTACCCATTCAGCATTAATTAAACTCCACCAATCCAAAGCCAATCCTTTTAGAACATAATCATAAGGTAAATAACCATATCCATCATCTCCCCATTCTTCGCCCCATGAATTTCGTATTATAAATGCTCCTTTACTCTTATTTATTTTTATATTATTATCATAACCCACTGCCATTACCGCATGGCCTCCAAGTACACTATCTGCTTTTTCCGGAAAAGGTATTTTTCCGTTTTTTGCTTCTTTTATTGAATTGTAAACCGTAAATCCAAACATTGCTGGAATTCCGTTTGCGAGAGTTTCTTTTATACCCTGAAGAATTTCCTTTTCTGTTTTCCCTTGTTCATCTAATCTAAAATATTTAAGTGCCTGATAATTTTGCGCGAAAGAATAGCAAAATGGTTTCGGCTCAGCATCAAAATCTTCAGTTTTATATTCCCAATATTTTTCTGGAGGAACTCCGAACAACGCGAGCGCGCCCATAGTTGTGCGTATATATGCGCCTGTATCTCCGTTCATTCTCATCAGGTTTCGCGTTGCTTTGTAAATAAATAATCTCGATACGCTCGCGCAGATTCCGAACGCTTTTTTCTGGAAATATTCTACAATTCCGGCTGCGGCATTAGCGGTACAGGAACCAATATTTCCTTGATTGACTATTGGAGAACAAAACTTCCGTAAATCAACCTTTGCGGATGCTTTTAAATTGTTTTTGAGAATTTTACTTATCCAGCTTGTTTTTCTTGTATAATCGCGCGCATCTGGATAATCTGGAATCCAACCAAAATGCATGTGCAATATGCTCACCTTTAGAAATTATGATATAAGAATAAAATACGAAATTAAATAAATCAGATGGTTGTTTCAGGTGCGCGCGAATTTTAGAAGAGGTTGGTAATTAACCGTACAAATCATATAACCTACTTTTACAAATAATACGAAAAACAGTATCAAAGATTAAGGTTTGATTAGCCAATTTATAAATTAGTAAATATAATGTTCGGTTCGCGCGAATG
>DYTL01000002.1:0-1805 GCA_020726005.1 Microcaldota archaeon
TCAATGAACATTCAATTTTGTTTGCGCTATAATCCATAAAAGGAAACATATATAAATCTTTATACTGTAATATAATTATGACTAATATAAATTTATTGCCCGCTAGGGAATTGCCTAGTAATCCGCTTAAAATGTTTGCAAAAACATTGCGTAGTAATCCGTTTACAACGCTTACAAAAAATTTGCTCACTGAAAAAAGCATTTGCAAAAAAATTGGATATACTACAGAGATTATACTTGCCGCTCAGGTTTATTATTTTGGATATTACATACTTTCTAGATCACTTAGTGGATGCACATATTCACATTTAGTAGAAACCACACAACGTAGCTTGTTTCTTGATGAAATATTTCGTTCGCTTATTAGTGATAGACCAATAAACAACTTAGATGCATACGCATTGATTGGATTGGGACTACCACATTTACTAATCTTATTTAGGGACAGGTATCGCGCAAAGCTTGGAAACATTATTGGAACAAAAAGTCATAAGGAAATTAAAGATATTACTGGATATCGACCAACAGTAATGGAAAAAATAGGTACTACAATGACGACCTTTTGGGATAGCATACCTAAATCTCTTGCGTTTGTGTATACAAGTATCCTTCTACTTAAAACAGATATCATTAGTTTATGTAAGATATTCATAGATAATAAAATGGCGAATGCGCAAACTGCGATTGCCGCTGCGAAAAGTAGCTTAGTAGACCTTAGTACAGTCATTGGGTTATACATATTCTGTTGCGGTATAAAGATATTCTTTGATGTATTCAAAAGGATATATTCAAAAAATAGCTGAAATTGAATTTTCTTTTTTGTAAGAACACGTCACTCAAAAATAAATATCCCGTTTGCCTTGTTCAATTAATTTTAATTTCTTTTTTGTAAGTTCTCTTCTTTCTATATTGGTTATCTCAAGCAGTTCTTTTTCTATAAGCGCTTCGCCCTTTTTCTTTATTTCAGAAGATGCATAATCTAACAAATACTCTTTAAAAGTAAATATGCAATTCGGAGTGCAGAAATTCTTTATTTCACCGGGTTTGGCCAATTTCATAAAATCTTCGCCTGTGCGTCCTACGCGATAACATGCGGTGCAAAAAGATGGATAGAAACCCTCTTTCATTATGTCTGAAACTGTTTGCAAAAGCGTGCGTTCATCAGAAACTGCAAATTGTTCTAACTCTTTATCAAATGATGAATACCCACCTGGATTTGTTTTTGAGCCAGCAGAAATTTGCGAAATTCCTAAATTGAATATTTCATCACGATAATGAGGTTTTTCACGCGTAGATAAAATCATTCCTGTGTATGGAACTGACATTCTCAATACAGCTACAATTTTCTTAAAATCAGAATCGCTTACTACGTGTGGTGGATTAATTGAAATTGGTGCACCTTGTGCGGGTTCAAGCCGTGGAACTGAAATTGTGTGTGGACCAGTTCCGAATTTATTTTCTAAATACGATGCATGCGCAAGTAATGCAAGTACCTCGTATCTAAAATCATATAAACCAAATAATGCACCTATCCCTACATTATCTATTCCAGCTTCCTGTGCACGATTCATTGCAAACAAACGATAATCATAATTACTTTTTGGACCTGAAGGATGCATTTTCGCGTAAGTTTTGCGATGATATGTTTCCTGAAAAAGTTGGTAAGTACCTATTCCAGCGGTTTTTAAACGTTTAAAATTCTCAACCGAAAGCCGCGGTATTTATATTTACTCTTCTTATTTCACCGTTTCCTTTTTTGGTTTTATAAACGGTTTTTATTGCATTTTCTAAATAAGAAATATTTG